>JAHZJA010000959.1 GCA_022601155.1 Deltaproteobacteria bacterium
ACAGTTGGGATTGAGCAGCGGCATCTCCGTCGTGCCGGCCAAGCTCCACCCCAGCACATCGGCTCGGATCTCACCGTTGTCGGGATTCCAGTCGAGCTCCCCGCTCACGCCGCGAAGATCGACCGTGTTGCCGGCCGCCAGCGCGTTGCGGGCCGCGGGAACGAAGGTGGCGATCGGCTCGCCGAACGAGATGGGAGTACCCCCCGCGGGATCATTGAGCGACGCCATCCCGGCCGCAATGCCGGAGCCGGTGATTCGTTCCTCGGCCGGGATCGTCACCATGGCGAACATCGCCGCCATCGCGGCATCGTAGGACAGCGACGAGCTGGTCAGCGCGTCTTCCTCGTTGAACCGCAGCCGGTATCGAATGTTGAAGGCCTCGAAGTTTTCCTGGTCGAAGATGTTGGGTGACGTACCCCGTAGTGCAGGGAAGATGACGCCGGCCGACGGCGGGCTCACCGCATGGAGTTCGGCCACGATGTCGGCCATCGTGGGCACGGCCCCGTGGCTCAGCGTGATCATGGGGAACGGGGCGAGGCCCAAGAACCCCCCGTTGGAGAACGCCTGGAGGTAGATGCCCACCAGCGCCTCTGCCTCGGAGGTGCCGATGATCAGCACGTCGGTGAAGTGGTCGCTGGGCTGCATCCACTGGGCCCCCGACAGCGCGATGCCGTCGACGATCATCGCCTGGGCGATGATGTCTTGATACCCGGCGATGAGGTCGTCCTCGTTTGCGAAGGTCTCGGGCCCGGGATAGGGGATCACGTGGACGTTGGGGAGCCCGTTGAACAGGTCGGTCTGGATGAGACCGGTCAGCTCGCTGCCGTAGGCATCGTCCTTGTGCAGGATGAGCAGTCGCTCGGGCGTGGGATCGAGGTCGACCAGCATGCGATCGATGATCGCGTTGGCCTGGAACACATCGTTGGGCGTCACCCGCCAAAAGAGGTTGTTGTCTCGGAACTCGGAGAGCGAAGGCGCCGAGGCGGTGGGGCTGATGACGAACATATCGGCGTCGACGGTGACTTCTTCGGCCACCTGGCGCGCGGCCTCGGAGAACAGCGGCCCGACGATGGCGTGGGCCCCGACGTTGTCGCGCAGATGGATGGCGGCGGCCTCGGCTACGTCGGCACCGCCTGTTGAGTCGCAGCCGACCCACGCGATCTTCTGACCGGCCTGGAGCTCGGCGTAGTCGTTGAAATCCTCCACCGCGAGCTGGTGGGCATTCTCCAGCGGCTGTACCAGCTCTTCGAAGATGAAGCTGGTGGGCATGATTGACCCGATGAACTCGACGTTGTCACGCTCGTCGTCGGGCCACTGGATGATGTCGCACTCGGGCGACAGCAGGTTGACGCACTGCCCGGCATCGCTGCATCGCTGGTCGTCGAGGCACTCGGAGTTGAGCGCACAGGCGGGGGCACCCGTGGTGGTGGGCTCGCCGACCGTCGTGTCACCCGTGCTGTCGGGTGCGGTGTCGGTGACGTCGCCGGCGGTGTCGGGCGGCGTCGTGGTGTTGCCGTCCGTGTCGTTGCCGCTCCCGGGCGGCTGGCAGAACCCGTCGACGCAGCTGCCTTGGCCCGCGGTATAGACACACTCGGCATCGGCCGCGCAGGGCTGGGGGTCGGCGAGGTTGAGCGCGAGACTGCACGCCGTACCCAGAGGAAGCCCGAGGGCCAGGCTCGTCACCGCTCGCCAGGTCATGCGCGCTGTCGCTCTTGGGGTGGGTTGATCAGCCATGACGTCGTTGCCCTTCGCTTCGGTGTTCTCGGTGCAAGATCAAGGAATCGCGATCGGGTGGGGCCGACCACACGTTCGTCATCATATCCCAGCCCGGTGGCTCTTGTTCGGGATCGAGCTGCTTGGCAGCCCGTCATTTCGACGTCGACCAGACCGACCTGGGGACCGCTGCGCCCGGCCGACTAGAAACGGTGGGTCAGCCCCAGGCCAACCTGCCGTGGCCCAACCACAGGGGCCCACATCGTGCGGCGAGCGACCGCCTTGTCGCCGTCTCCGCCGGACTTCTTGCCCCCGACAGTCGACAGCACCAGCACCAGTCCACCCGCCGCGAGAATGCCGCCAGTGATGAACATGGCGTCGGCCACTCGGGCCTGGGTGCGGGCTGTGTTGCGCAGGGCGATCTTGCGGTCGACGAACATGTCATCGGCCGCCTCGTTGGCGTTGCCCGACGCCAGCCCACCGAAGACGGCGCCAATGATCAGCGCACCACCGCCGACGCCCATCAACGAGTACCCGGTGATCCGGAGCGTCCGCTTGCGCTTGGCCGCGGCCTCCGCGTCTTCGTTGGTCTCCTCGTCGACCGGAATGCCTTCATCGACGGGCTCCGTCTCATCGACGGGCTCGTCGGTCTCGTCCTCGGCCTTCATCTGCGCGACCGCTTCGCGCAGGATCTTGAGGCGCTCGGTCGCCGTTTGCCGCGACTCGAGGTCGACGCCGGATTGCCCGACGAAGCGCTGGTAGTAGACCACCGCGTTCTCGAGATCGCCCTTCTCTTCGTAGACCCGACCAATGTTGAACAGGTAGTTGGGCTGGGGATCGAGCTCGTAGGCCTTCTCGAACAGCTCGACGGCTCCGTCGTAGTCCTTGGCCTGGTATCGTTGGGCGGCCTCGGCGCTGAGCGCTTCGGGGTCGTTGTCGTCGGCGGGCGCGGCGGTGGCCGAGGCCGAGTCGTCCGGGACCTCGACGTCGTCGGCAGGCTGTCCTGCGGCGACCGATACGGCGGCGACCGATACGGACGGGGCCAGTGCGATGGCGAGGGCGACCGAAGAGCACACCAGGGAGCGACACGAAGAGCGATTCATGGGCGGCTCGTCACAATCTACCGTGCTTTAGTCTTTGGTGGGCAAGAACGGGTTGCCAGACTTGGGCTTGTCGTCGTTCTTGGGCTTGCCCTTGGTGGGCAAGAACGGGTTGGACTTGCCCGTGTCTGCGTCAGTCTTGGGGTCGGCCTTGGGGGGCTTGGTGGGGGTGCTCGCCGGCTTGTCGGTCTTGGCGGGCTCGGGGTCGTCCTTGTGCCCCTTGCTCGACTTACCGCGACCCTTGAGGGTGAGCGACAGCAAGGTCTCGTCTTCTTCGCGGACCTTGATCGTCTCGTTGTAGGCAAAGTAGCCGCGAGCCACGATGCGAACCTCGTGCTCACCGACGCGGAGCTTGCCCTCGAAGGGGGTGGTGCCGGCCGGGTTGCCGTCGATGTAGATCTTGGCCGTGCCAGGCTTGGAGTTGATCTTCACCTGGCCAAAGGCGATGGCATCGGTGCCCTCGGGCGGTGGGCCGGCGTCGACGTCGAGCCGGGCCAGCGCCTCACGAGCGGGCATATAGGAGGGATCGAGCTCCAGTGCGTCGCGGTAGGCTTCGGTGGCGGCGTCCTTGTTGTCTTGGTGCTCGAAGGTGCTGCCGGCGGCCATCAATCGGCCGATGGAGACGTTGGAGTCGGCGCGCTCGATCCGGCCCGCGAGGGTGGGCAGCGCCTGCGTCAGCCCGCGGATCTCGTCGAGCTTGGCGGTGGCGGCGTCGAACTCTCCGGCCTTGGTCAGCCGGGCTGCCTCGGTCAGTGCGGCCTCGACCACCTTGGGGTCCACGTCGTCGGCGGGAGCCGGCATGCCGACCGCGGCGGCGGGTGGGGGCGACTCCGCCACTGA
>JAHZJA010000960.1 GCA_022601155.1 Deltaproteobacteria bacterium
CAACCACGGGAACCTCGATCCACTCGATCGGCTGCCCCTGTCGCGTGAGCTCCCAGCGCGGAAAACCGGCCACACCAAAGACCACGCGCGTGCCCGCCTCGGCTCCGCTGACCTTCACCCGAACGACGCCGCCGTCGACGTCTTCCTCCAGGACCTCGACCTGCCCTGGTCCGTCGACCCAGGCGATGGGCTGCTGCTCCCAGTCCGTCCGCTCGAGCACCCGGATGGGATCGAAGCGGGCGACCTCCGTGGCGCCCCGCAGTCCTCGACGCCGCGTGGCGATCACGTAGCGAACACGGAGGCGATCGAGCAGCAGGCCGGGGCCTGCCTCCGGCTTGTGCACGAAGTTGTCGCCTGGGGTGAAGCCCTGCTTGAAGATGCGCATCCCGGTGAGGGCGGGCGCGTCCATGAACCAGTGGATGTTGCGACTGGCCAAGACCGTCGCGCGGTACGGCGGCCCCTGATCTTCGGCGTGGGTGGTGCGCATCCAGTCGATCAGCTCGCGGTACGCAGCATCGAAGGCGGGCTGGTTGGGGATCCGCTGCAGCTGAACCTCACCGACGCCGTGTTCGCGACCGGCGTCGCGTTGACCCACGGCCATCCACCCCGCCAACACGAGCGCCGACACCCCGAGGGCGGCGGCGACGGGCTTGCCCCATGCGGCGCGTCGACGCCAGGCCAACGCGGCCGCCCGCACGAGTAGCGCCACGCAGGCCCCCGCGGCGAGGAACAACCCCGGCTTGGCGGTGATGAGGAAGCGCTGGTACTGGAGATGAGTGAAGCCCTCGCTGAGGTGATCGAGTCGTAGGCTCCACAGGGTGTCGCGGCTGGCGATGAGCCACTGCACCAGCGCGAACGCGGCGAACAGTCGGGCCGGCCGTGTCCCGAATATCGCCAGCAGCACCAGACCACCGCCCACCGCGGCGCCCACCGCCGCGGGCATGGCCTGGGTCCAGTGTCCCTCGGCGGCCTGGGCCGCCATGCGATCGAGGGGCATCCACATCCAGCCGTAGCTGGCCATCCACGCCCGGTGTTGGAGCATCGGCACCAGCCACCACGCGGCGAGGGCCACCCCGAGCACGGCGCCCATGAGCGCGACGGCGGTGGTCTTGCGCAACGCGGCACGCGAGCCCACGCCGAGGGTCAGCACCAGCAAGGGGCCCCCGAGGGCGAAGCTCATCATCGCCATGGGGTGCGCGAGCAGGGCCCCACCCATCGCCAGCCCCGTGGTGCCGATACGCCGTCGTCGAACGACGGGGTCATCGGTCTGGCAGGCGACACACAGCTCGGCCAAGGCCAGCCACGTGAGGGCAGTGGCCAGGGCCTGCGGCCACACCCCGTAGGTGACCGTGTACATCCAGCCGCCCTCGCGATAGGCCCCGACGTCGGCCATGACCAACAAGGCAGCGACGAGCCCGGGGAGCGGGCCCAGCCCCATCGCTCGCCCCACGCGAAGCAGGGCCCAGCCTTGGACGAGGAACACCAGCGAGAAGCCAAGGGCGTAGGCGGCGGGCCACGACAGCGCGCCGAAGCTCAGCGCATGGAGGACCACGATCACCAGGTCGCCGAGCACGGGATAAAGCTCGCCGACCGGCGTACCGAAGAACCACGTCGTGCTCCATCCCCGCACCTGGCCTTGGGCCAGCTGGTCCGACAGCAGCTCGATGCGCGTGAGGTGAACGGTGTGGTCGGCCGACAGCGGCATCGAGCCGGTCGGTACCGGCCACAGCAGCGCCAGGCCCAAGCCCGTGACCAGCAGCCATGGCAGCGCCGACAGCAGCCGTCGTGCCCAGGCGGGCGGATCGGACCACGATCGCTCAGCCATGCTCGTCCAAGGGGGCACCGAGCAGCATCGTCCAGGGCAGGGGGGTGCGCTGGGCGAGGAGTCGGAGCTGGGTGCGAGCCAGCCGGGTGAGGCTGGCGCGGCTGAAGTGCTGCACGTGACCCGGCGTGTTGCCCAGGTCGTGGATGTAGTGACCGCGGGCGAGGTTCAGCGCCCGCCACACGGGCTCCCACGGCGTGGAGATCAGCACGTGCCGTCGGGCCACGCGCGCGAGCTCGGCCAGTCCTCGCGCCGGGTCCTGCAGGTGCTCGAGCACCTCGCAGCACAGCACGAGATCGAACGCATCGTCGGGCCAGGGCAGCGCGTAGATCGAGGCCTCGCGGCGCTCGATGGCGGCGGGGACGTCGGGGGCCAGCTGGTCGAGGTCGACATCGCAGATCTCGAAGCGGTCGGGCCGCGGTCCCTGCTGCCACAGATGGGCGGCGAGTTCTCCTTCACCACACCCCACTTCGAGCACGCTGCGCGGCTCGGTCATCCGATAGAGCTCGGTCACCGCCCCCAAGAAGCCCCGCATCAAGTGGCGGGCGATGGGGTTGGCGGTGCTGTACTTGTCGTAGACGTTGCCGACGACATTGCCCGCATCGGCGTCCACGGGGCGCTGGCTCATGCGTCGGGCTCCGGGGCAGGGGGGTCGTCGGAGGCCGATGTCGCGGGCGGGGTCCACGGCGTCGCGCTGGTGCTGAGCACGCCTTCGACGTCGTCGGACTGCTGCGCCGCGGTGGCATCGAGGCGACGGACGCGGGTGACCAGCTCCTCCAGCAGTCGGCGGTTGGCGGCCATCAGGTCGCCGAGCAGCGCCATCAGGCCCACGAGGAACGCGAGCACGATGGCACCCACCCCGACCAGCAGCGACTGGATATGGCCGCTGTAGCTGGGGTCTTGGATGTAGAGGTAGACGAAGCGCCCGCTGAGTACGAGGCCCAGCAACAGGAGCACGGCGGCGAGGAACCCGAAGGTCTGCACCGGCCAGTACATGTTGTAGGCGCGGAGGATCACCCCGCCGTTGCGGCGCAGGTACTCGGGGATCGATCGGAACAGTCGCGAGACGCGGGTCTGGGGGTTGGTCTCGATGGACACGTTCTCGAGCACAAGTCCCGCCTGTCCGGCCTGGATGATGGTCTCGAGCGTGTAGGTGAAGCGGTTGTGGATGAACAGGGTGGTCGCGGCACGCCTGTCGAGTGCCCGGAACCCGCTGGTGGAGTCGGCCACCTCGGTCCCCGACGCCCGTCGCACGACTCGCGAGCCCCAACGCTGGAGGATCCGCTTGAGGAACGAGAAGTGCTCGATGGTGTCGGTCTGACGGTCGCCGACCACGACGTTGGCGCGCCCGGCCAAGATCGGCTCGAGCAGTCGGGGGATGTCCGCGCCGCGGTACTGGTTGTCCGCGTCGGTGTTGACGATCAAGTCGGCGCCCAGCCGCAGGCAGGCGTCGATCCCCGCGGCGTAGGCCGCCGAGAGACCGCGGTTGCGGGGGAACCGAATGATGTGGTGCACGCCCAGCTCGCGCGCGACCTCGGCCGTGCCGTCGGTGCTGCCATCATCGATGACCAGCACCTCGATCTCATCGACTCCCGGCACATGGCGGGGCAGGTCGGCAAACGTCCGCCCCAGCTGCTCCCGCTCGTTGAGGCAGGGGATCTGGATGATCAGCTTCACCCGGGGAATGGTTTGTACCACTGCCGGCGCGCGGAGGGGCGTCGTTGGCCCCGGTCGACGGGCACCCGGGACCAAAACACCGGTGTGAGACCGCCACTGCGCCATCCGCAGGACAATCGATCCGCCAGCAGCGGCAGCGAATGAGGGATTGGTGCCGGTCGCTCGAGGTCACCGTGCGCCTAGCCGACGTCCACGACGCCGCGGTCGTGGCAGCTCAACCGCATCTGACATAGCATCGGTGATCATCGCGGATCCGTCTCCCACCGACCGCGTGCCTTCCCGGGCAGTGCGGCCTACGATCGCGGCGATCGTCGTGGCGCTGGCGGTTGCGACCGCGTTCATCGTGCACGCGCGGGGGTGGGTGTTCCTGTGCGACGACGCGTTCATCTCGTTTCGCTATGCCCGCAACCTGGCCGAGCACGGGGCGGTGGTGTTCAACATCGGCGTCGATCCTCCCGAGATGGTGGAGGGCTACACCAACTTCGCATGGGTGGTGGTGCTGGCGGGCCTGCACGCGGTCGGCTGGGCCCCACCCGAGGCCGCCGATGCGCTGACACAGCTGGGCGCACTGGCCGGGATGGTTGCTGCGGTGGTGTTGGTGCGGACGCTGCGGCGACGGTTCGCGCCAGGGGGCGACCCTCGGCTCCAGGCGCTCGATCTGGTGCCGGCCGTGCTGCTGGTGAGCGTGCCCGAGCACATGGTGTGGTCGCACAGCGGTCTGGAGACCAGCTGGGCGGGCGCGGTGACCATCGGCGCGATGGCGGCGTGGTCGGCCGACCGCTATCGGACCGCCGCGATCTTGGCCGCGGTGACGGCCCTGTTGCGCCCCGATGGCCTGCTACCGATCGCCGCGTTCGGGGTGGTGTGGTTGCTGGTGGTGGGCGGCCCCGTGCTGTGGCGTGAGCGGGCGGCGGCGTGGGCCCGCGTGCCCCGACGGCGCATGGTCCAGGCCGCGATGCTGTTTACGGTGCCGCTGGTGGTGCACCTGTTGTGGCGTCGCAGCTACTATGGCGAGTGGTTGCCCAACACCTGGGCGATCAAGGCCCACGGAGCGCTGTTGCGCGAGACGTACGGCACGTTCTACGTGCAGGCGTGGCTGGAGGCGATGCCGCTGGTGTACCTCGCTCCGCTGCTGCTCGCGCTTCGGCCTCGGCATGCCCTGGCGGTGGTCCCGGCTGCGATGGTCGTGGGCTACGGCTACTGGGTGGGTGGCGACTTCATGGCGTACAGCCGCTTCTATGTGGTCGCCACCGGGCTGCTGGCGGTGCTGGTGGGCTGGCTCCTCGCCGATACGGCGCGCTGGATCGAGGGACGCACATCGGTGCCGATCGCCCACGCAGTGGCCTTGTTGGTGGCGGTGGCGATGGCGGCAGCGCTGGGCCGGCAGACGCACGCGCGCTGGACCAAGGACATGGCCAAGTCGGCGGGATGGATCGACGGCAAGTGGGAAGGCGTGGCGGCCATGGATCGGTTCGCGCGGGTGGGCCATGCCGTGGGTCAGTGGATGCACGACAATCTGCCCCCCCAGACGCTGATCTCGGTCGGCGCGGCGGGGGCGGTGCCCTACGGCGCCCAGCTTCCCATCGTCGATGGGTTCGGGCTGGTCGATCCTCACCTCGTGCACATGCCCAAGCTTCGCCCGCGCAAGGGCCCCGGCGCACGTCCGGGGCACCAGATCATCGCGCCCGTCTCCTACATGAAGGAGCGTGATCCGGACCTGCTGTGTCACGTGGGTTACCGGGGGGCTCGACGTCCTGGTGAGCGACGAGTCCATCCCGCGTTTCGGCGGGGCTACGCATGGGCCTGCATCGAGCTGCCGCCGGTCGTGGATCCCCGGGCTCCGGGAGGCGAGCGGGACGTGGGGGTGTACTGCTGTCGCCGTCCTCGCGATCGTGAAGTGGGGCCGTTCGGGCGGAGGGAGCGGTGAGCGATCGGGCTCGCGTGCTGATGGTGGCGCGCCGTAGCGTCGAGGTGTTCGCGGCCGGCTGGGTGTTGCTGCTGCTGGTGGTGTTCGCGGCGCGGGTCGGCTTTCCACTCGAGCTCGAGTGGATGGAGGGCGGCATGCTGCACCAGGCCCACCGCATTCAGCTGGGCCAGTCCCCGTATCCGCCGCCGGGCCCACAGTTCGTGCCGTTCTTGTACACGCCGCTGTACTCGGTGGTGCTGGCCGGGCTGGGCTGGGTCTTTCCGCTGGGCTACACGCTGGGCCGGGTGGTGAGCATCCTGGCGTGGGTCGCAACGATGGCGGCCGTGTGGCGGGCCGTACGGCTCGAGGGCAAGCCCAGGGCTCACGCCGCCGCTGCCGTGGGGTTGGCATGCGCGGGCTATGTCTTCGCGTTTCGCTGGCTCGACCTGGCTCGGCCCGACACGCTGTTCATCGCACTGACCACCTGGTCGTTGGTGTTGCTGCGCGGCAGCCGGGCGCGGGCCTCCCATGCGCTGTGGGCCGGGGTGTTGATGGCGCTGGCGTTTTGGACCAAGCAGACGGCTGCATCGTTCGTGATCGCGTCGGGGATTGGGGCGTTGCTGGTGGCCCCACGAAGGATCTGGATCTACGCGGGGACCATCGCGCTCATCGACGGTGGGGGCGTGCTGCTGTTCGATGCGCTCACCGAGGGG
>JAHZJA010000961.1 GCA_022601155.1 Deltaproteobacteria bacterium
ACACGCTCCTAGCCGGTTGCGGCCGTGCGCGGTGTGGCGAGGGCCTGCGCCGTCTCGGCCAGGCCTTCGGCCAGCGGTCGGGCGGTGCCCACGTGCTCGGCGAACATGCTGGGGTCGAGCACCGAGCGCTGCACGTCGCCGGCCCGAGGCGGCGCGTCGAGTAGATCGGATGTGCTGCCCATCGCCTTGGCGAGCATGGTGGCCAGGGTGCGGGTGGTGGTGCCCTGGCCGGTACCCACGTCGAAGATCCGGCCATCGAAGCGGCCCTGTGCCGCGAGATGGTGGGCACGGACCACATCGCCGACGAACACGTAGTCGCGCACGCAGCCGTCGTCGCCCGCCTGTGTGCGGGCGTTGATCTGCACGGGCTGCCCGCGATGCATGCGGTCGACGAAGATCGCGATCACCCCGGCCTCGCCGTGCGGGTCTTGGCGTGGGCCGTAGATGTTGGCGTAGCGCAAGATCGCGGTGTTGAGCCCGTAGGTCCGGGCGTACAGGTCGAGGTAGGACTCCGCGGCCAGCTTGGCGCACGCGTAGCCCGACAGCGGGGCGGGGGGGCGGCCCACGGCGCCGTACTGCCCATCGGGGATGTCGCCGTAGATGGCCCCACCGGTGCTGGCGAAGACCACCCGCTCTACGCCGTGGTTTCGGGCGGCCTCCAGCAGGTTGACCGTGCCGACGACGTTGGTGGCGGCATCGTCGGCCGGAGCCCGCACGCTGACACTGACGCTGGTTTGCGCGGCGTGGTGGCTGATGAGCTGGGGCCGGAACCGGGCGACGGCGGCCCCGAGCGCAGCGCCGTCGCGGATGTCGAGCTCGATGAGCTCGGCGCCCTCGGGGACGTTGTGCCGCGAGCCAGTGCTCAAGTTATCGATCACCGCGACCTGGTGGCCCGCGGCCAGCAGATCGTCGACGACATGGCTTCCGATGAATCCGGCACCGCCGGTCACGAGGGCTCGCATCACAATCAATCTACACGCCTGGGGTGGGGGACGGTTGCCTGCTGCTTGGCGAGCGTCCTGCCGTGGGGCGATGGTGCGGGCGACCGGCCCCCGTGGGCGGGGCTACTGGGCGGCCGACGAGGGCTCGCGGCCGCCCGAGGCCTGGCGGGCCACCAGCTTGGCGTAGGCGCCGTCGCGCTCCATCAGCGCGTCGTGGGTGCCTTGCTCGACCAGTCGGCCCTCGTCGAGGACGACGATGGTGTCGGCATGCCGAATGGTGCTGAGCCGATGGGCGATGACCAGGGTGGTGCGATCGCGCTGCAGGGTCTCGAGCGCCTCCTGCACCAGGTGCTCGCTCTCGGCGTCGAGCGCGGAGGTGGCCTCGTCGAGGATCAGCACGGGGGGGTCGCGGAGCAGAGCCCGGGCGATCGACACACGCTGGCGCTGTCCACCCGACAGCTGCACGCCGCGCTCGCCCACCCGGGTGTCGTAGCCCTTGGGGAACTCGGCGACGAAGTCGTGGGCGTTGGCGGAGCGGGCTGCGGCCTCGACCTCGGCGTCGGTGGCATCGAGCCGTCCGTAGCGAATGTTGTCGCGAATCGAGCCGGAGAACAGCACCGGGTCCTGGGAGACCAGCGCCATGTGGTTGCGGAGGCTGGCCACCTGCACCGTGCGCAGATCATGACCATCGAGAGTGATGCTCCCGGCGTCGGGATCGTAAAAGCGCAGCAGCAGCCGCCCCAGGGTGGTCTTGCCCGATCCGCTCGGGCCCACCAGGGCACAGACCTGGCCGGCCTCGACGTGCAGGGTGACGTTGTCGACGACGGTCGAGTCGCGGTCGGCGTAGGAAAAGCGCACCCCCTCGAACCGGATCTCGCCTTCCACCTGCTCCAGCGGCTTGGCCCCGGGCTCGTCGGCGATGCCGGGATGCGTGTCGAGGATCTCGAAGATGCGGGTGCTGGCGCCGAGCGCCTGCTGGAAGCTGCTCCACACCCCCGACATCGCCGCCACAGAGCCCGCCACGAGCATCGTGTAGAGCATGAACTCGGTCAGATCGCCGGCCGAGATCTCGCCAGCCGCCACCATGTGTCCGCCCTGCCAGAAGATCCCGGCGAGCGTGGTGAAGGCCAGAAACGACGACGCGCTCATGAACCATGCCCGCGCGATCGTGCGCCGCAGGAACATGGCGAACGCATCGAGGATGGCACTGCGGTAGCGGTTGGCCTCGTGCGACTCGCGAGTGAACGCCTGGACGGTCTCGATTCCCGCCAGGCCCTCTTGGAGCTCGCCGTTGGCGGACGCGAGGCGGTCTTGGGCGCGGCGAGACAGGCCGCGGATGCGGCGACCGAGCCACATCGTCAGCAGGCTCAGGGGGGGCACCACCGCCAGCATCACCGCGGTGAGGTAGGGGTTGGTCCACACCAAGATGGCGATGCCGCCGATCAGCGTGACCAGGTTGCGCAGGGCCAGGCTGAGATCCTGAGACACCGTGTTCTGCAGCTGGCCCACGTCGTCGCCCATGCGCGACAGCAGCTCGCCCGTGCGTCGCTCGTGGAAGAACGACTGCGACATGTTCACCAGGTGCTCGTAGACCGAGACCCGCAGGTCCACCACCACCCGCAGTCCGACCCAGGTCATCAGGTAGTGGCGAAAGAACCCAAACACCGACTGCACCGCAAAGATGGCGATGAGCAGGATGGTGCTGTTGTTGAGCTGGGAGATGTCCTTGTCGGTGAACGCCGCGTCGATGACGTCGCCGAAGAACGAGGGATAGACGAGCCCGAGGCTGCTGCCGAACGCCAGGCACACCATCGCGATGCCCAGCCGGCGGCGGTAAGGGATCACGTAGCGGAAGGTCCGCCGCAGCCGCGCCATCGGCTTGATGTGGTCGACCTCGGGGTTGTTCGCCTCGCTCGTTTCGCCCACGGACGCGCAGGCTAGCCCCTTTTGCCAGGAGGGCGAACCCGGTCGTTCGGGGGGGACCGGGGCGATCTACGGGCACTCGGGGAACCGAGGAGCGGGCTGCGCGGCTTGCTGATCGGAAACCCCACGCATCGGCACCCGACGGGTGATCGAGGCCACGCCGCTCGCGCCCGAGCGCAATCGATCGGAGGGCACGGGCGCTCTGACGTCCACGTCGATACCCCGCGCT
>JAHZJA010000962.1 GCA_022601155.1 Deltaproteobacteria bacterium
AGGGCTCGTAGGGCTCTAAAGGCTCGACCTGGGGCAGTTCGTCGGTCGGGATCTCTTCGATTGCCTGGGCGTCGGCGGCGGGCAGGGCGTACAGCGCCATGCTCGAAAGAACGATGAAAGCGCGAGAGCGGGCGGTCATGATCGCAGTCCTTTGCGATGGGCGAAGGTGGCCAACTGAAGTCACGATCGAGGTCTGTGGACCTCGGGTGTCGGCCGGTCTAGATTTCTGGAGCATAGCAGGTTTCGACCAATCCGGATGGGCGAATGATGCTGCGTAACTCGTTGAAAACTGTAAGGGAATCCTCCCCGTGCCGGTTCCATATCGGGCCCCACGTGCCCGGTACGTCGACACCTGCGGTCTTGGATCACAACGCAATCTGACTTCCCATTGAACCGCGTGTTGAGGTCTGATTGAGACAGTTGTCGCTGCGCGGCCCCCAACCCGACACTGGTTGCGCGGTCGGTATGCGACATTCACGCTCGATCTTGGGTGTCAGTGAATGTGGTGAAACTACCTACGCAAACTGGCGTACGACAAGATCTCCCCTGTTGCCGTCGATCTTCATGTGAGCCGATGTGTGTTGGTCGTATACTGCCTCCTATGGAGTGGGGTACCGATCGTGGCTTTCGATTGATCGCAACGCGCAGCACGGTGCTGCTGGCCGCAGGATTGCTGGCCGTCGCCTGTGGCAGTGAGCCTGGGGGAGGCGATGACAACAGCGGATCGGGCGTGGTCTCGATCAGCGGTGGGACGGCCACCGATACCGGCGGAGCCGAGGACACCGCGGGCGGGGGCAGCGGGATGGTCAAGCTCGACGTCAACTCGGCGGAGACCGAGGGCCTGCCCGATGGGTGTGGTGGCGACGGTGGAGGCGGAGGCGGAGGCGGAGGTGGTGGTGGAGACGGGGATGGAGACCTCGAGCTCTCCTACATCTGGATCGCCAACTCCGCTCAGGGCACGATTTCGAAGATCTCGACCGAGACGATGATCGAGGAGGGCCGCTACCAGGCCAAGCCGATGAACGGCGATCCCTCACGGACTTCGGTCAACCTTCAAGGCGACGTGGCGGTGGCCAATCGCAATGGCGGGGTCGCGAAGTTCTGGGCCAATCCCGAGGACTGCCAGGACCTCAACGGCGACGGGGTGATCCAGACGTCCAACGGCGTCGCGAACGTCTTGCCGTGGGGACAGGACGAGTGCCTCGCCTGGTACAACGACCTCCAGTGCGGCTCCAACCGCCCCGTGGCGTGGACGCCGGGTGTCTTCGACGACAGCGTGTGCGAGCACGTGCAGGCCGACCTGTGGACGGCCTGTGATGCCGACGTGATGCTGCTCGACGGTGAGACGGGGGCCATCCTCCAGACGGTGCCGTTGATGGGCTCGCCGTTCGTATACGGCGGTGCTGCCGATGGCGACGGCAACTTCTGGGGGCTCGATACCTCGCAGCAGCAGTTGTTCCGCGTGGGCCTGGAGGACTTCGTGCTCCAGACCTGGCCGCTGCCGCCGACCGGTGGCTACGGAATCGCAGTGGGCCCCAACGGCCGACCCTTCGTCTGCGGCGGCGGAGGTGTCTCGCGCTTCAACGACGACTCCACGTGGGACTCGTCGGGTGGCTCGGGCATCGGTGGCTGCATGACCGACGGCGAGGCGCTGCTGTGGCACAGCAATCCCTCGGGGATGCTGCTGGGCTACGACATCGAGACGCTCCAGGTCGCGCAGCAGGTGCAGCTGCCCGAGTACGTGCACGGGGTCAGCATCGACTTCCAGGGCAACGTGTGGGGCGTGAGCTTCGCGGGCAGCAATGCCTACCGCGCCAACCCGGACACGGGCGTCGTCGATGCGTTCACCGATCTGGTGGGTGCGTACACCTACAGCGACATGACCGGCTTCGCCCTGAGCAGTGCCGGTACCACCAACCCGCCCGCGGGCTGAGCTCAACGCTCGAGCTGCACGCCTCGGTCGGCAACGACGAGGCGGCCGTCGAACTCCACCGCCAGCGTCTCGGGGCGGTGGATCGCGACCACGATGGTGCGGTCGTGCTGACGCCACGTGGCGAGCAGCTCGACCAGGTCGGCCTGGGCCGCGGCGTCGAGGGTGTTGGCCGGCTCGTCGAGCAACAGCACGGGCGGTTCGTGGGCGATGGCGGCGGTCAGCGCCAGCTTGCGTCGCTGCCCGGCCGACAGCGCGCCGATGCGAAGATCGAGCGCCTCGGGCCGGACCCACTGGGCGAACCTGTCCTCACCGGTCTGTGGGGGCACGCCGCGGACTGCGTTGGCTGTGTGTAGGAGCTCGCGCGCAGTCAGGTAGGGAAACAGCTCGGGGCTCTCGGGGAGATAGCCCAGTCGGCGTCGCGCTTGGACGCGGTCGCGCCACAGATCGTGGCCGTCGATGCTGATCGTGCCGCGGGCGGGCGGCTGTACTCCGGCCAGGGCGCGCAGCAGCGTCGACTTGCCCGCGCCGTTGGGACCGACCAGGGCAAAGACCCCGCGACCGAGGGAGAGCGTGACCGCGTCGAGGACCACCGTCCCGCCACGGCGCACGCTGAGATCGTCGGTCGTGATTGCAGCCATGGGCTCAGGTCCGGTGATCGTCGGGGGTGGAGGTCTCGAACCGCAGGCGGGCTCGCTCGGCGCGGCGGTGCAGGCCAGGCAGACGCAGGGCTTCGATGATGGTCCACGGTAGCAACACGAGGACGGTGCCGGAGCCCACCACCAGCACGACGGTGAGCGCCAATCGGAGGACCCGTCGGGGGAATCGTGTGCCGTGTGGGGTTCGCCGGGCCTGCATGGCGAAGTCGTTGCCCACGGTGCCGATGGCGGCCCACACGGTCGCGACGGTGAGGTCGAGGGACCACGGCAGTGCCTGGCCGCCGGTCACCAGCGACACGATGACGACGCCGGCCGCGGCTGGGGCCACACCGACGACGGCCAGCAGCAGACGGGCGCCGCGCTCGTGGTTCAGATCGATCCCCCACGTGTCCAGCAGCGAGCGATCACCATCGACGATACGGACGGCACGCGTCGACAACGCGGTCCCGACCATCGCACACAGGACGGCAAGGCCACGACTGAGCGAGCGCACCACCTCGGGCTCGCTGGCCCCACGTGGGTGTTGGCCAGCAAGATGAGGACGGCGGCCAGCAGCTGCAGCCCGGCTCCCCATGCGATGGCCACGGCATCGTGACGCCGGGTAGCCAGCCACCCCAGTCGCGCCAGCGCGAGGATGGGGTGGCCGCCCGCCCGCCCGCGGGTATGGGCCCGACGCTCGGGAAGCGGATGGTCCAGGCGACGGGTCGCGAGCACCAGCGCGACCACTCCGACCGCGCTGCCCACGACTCCCGGAAGCATCACGGCCCCCGCAACCGCGGCACCCCAGACCCCGAGCGTGGCCAGCCGTACCGCGGGGGGCCCAACCGCGACCGAGGCCAGCGCGATCTGACCGGCCAGGGTTGCCACAACGAACGGAAGCCCGTCGGCGAGGATCGATGCCAGTCCCATCGTTGGATGGCGGGTGGACACGCCGTAGGCGATCGCGAGCAGCCACGGCGCATCGAGCAGCACCAGGTGCCGCAGGTGGATCCGCTGCCACCACGAGGCGGGCAGCGGCAGGGCCCACCACCATCGCAGTCGCTCCGAGGCCAACAATCGCCGGACCAAGCCGGTGGTCGCGAGGCCGTAGGTCATGTGCGCGATGGCGAGGAGCATCGCGCGGCGAGGGGGTGGTGTCGCCACCAGCGTGTCGCGAATCACCCACGGTGGCCACTCTCGAAACAGGTACACCAGCGGGAACACGGCCAGGGCCAGCCCCGCGCTGTAGGCCCGTGCTGCATCGCGATAGACAAGGCCGGTCAGCTGCCGTCGTAGGCGGCGGCGCGTGGTCGGCAGATGCATTCGGCTCGGTTCGACCCGCGGCCGACCGGGGAAGATTCGCACGACTCAGGGAAGCTGGAGGCGTTGGCCAGCACCCACGTTGCGTACGGCTGCCTGACGCCCGTTGGGCCACAGCACCGCGACCCAATCGGCGCCCCGGTACTGGCCCAGCCCCATGCGGATGGTCTGCTCGGTCTGCGACGCCCGGCTCGACCCGGCGGTGATGTCCCGGAACTGGATGAGATCGCCCGTGGCCACGGCCACCCGCGCACCGACGCCTCCGCCCGGCTGGTCTTCGGGACGGGGCGTGACCACGATGTCGAGGGTGCCGTGGGTCCCCAGGATCGTCTCGTTGCGATAGAGCACCACGGGGGAGCCGTCGGTCCGAGCCGTGAGCACATCGGTGCGACCGTCATGGTCGTAGTCGGCGAATGCGACCGCGACGTTGTGCGCGACGTTGCTATCGACCACGGGAGGGTGCTCAAACGCGAGCTGCTCGAACGCGGGGGGGTCCTGTCCGAGGTTGTGGAACACCAGCTCGGGGCGATCGTCTTCTTGGGCCACGAACAGGTCGGCCCAGCCGTCGGCGTCGAAGTCTTCGAATCCCAGGCCCCAGCCGTACTGGCCGCCAGTTCCGGCGAGGTTGGTGATGTCGACGAACGTCCCATCGCCGTTGTTGCGCAGCAGGGGGTTGTTGCCGATGTTGGACACGTAGACGTCGAGATCACCGTCGTGGTCGATGTCGGCGGCATCGATGCCCATCGGATTGTTGATGGTCACTTCGTCGAGGCCCGCCTCGCGGGTGACGTTGGTGAGGCGGCCTCCATCGTTGCGCAGCAGCACCTTGCCGCCGCGGTCATTCCAGATCCACAGGTCTCGGTCACCATCGTTGTCGTAGTCGCTCCACAGCACGGCACAAGGATTGCCGCGGGGATCGATGGCCACGCCGCTGTCCGCCGTGATGTCGGTGAAGGACCCGCCGCCATCGTTGCGCAGCAGGTAGACACCCGGGAACGGCAGTGTGCTCGATGCCGAGACGATGTCGAGGTCTCCGTCGTCGTCGACGTCGCCCAGCGAGACGACCTTGCTGCTTCCGTTGCCCACCAAGCCGGGGTCGGATGCCGGGCCACCTGCGCCGCGTGAAGCCGTGACGTCTTCGAAGGTGCCGTCGCCCCGCCCCCGCAAGAAGACGTCGGTGGGTTGCGCACCCACGTACAGGTCGACGACGCCGTCGCCGTCGAGATCTCCGGTTGCCACCGAGTACCCGTCGCGTCCCTCGAGGATCGGGCCGACGCCCGATGTGTCGGTCGCGTCTTCGAAGGTGCCGTCGCCCCGATTGCGCAGCAGTCGAGACCCGAACCTCTGGCCGTTCGCGTTGCTCACCCCCGAGATGACCAGGATGTCGGCCCAGTCGTCGCCGTCGAGATCGGCGAAGGCCACGCCCACCCCGTGGCTATTGCCGCCGGCCACCACGCCCTGCAGACCGGCCGCGGCGCTCGTGTCCACCAGAGTGATGGGTCCGGCCTCGACCTGCTCGCTTTCAGGGACCGGACCCGAGGGCTCGCCGCGGTCGGGGGCACCCCCGATGTCGATCGACGCCCACAAGGCTTCGCCTCCGTAGTCGGGTGGCAGCGGCTGTCGCGAGCATGCCCAGCCAAAGCCGAGCAGTAGGGCCATCGCGATCGTGCGGTGGTGCATCCCAACACCACGGTAGCAGCCCGTCATGGCCGCCGCACGGTCGGTGGGCTCCAGTGGGCTCCAGCGACCTCCGAGATTACGTTGATGTTGCGCCAGGCCACGTAGTAATAACGGGCGGCGAACTCCCGGGAGCCTTCCGTCGATGCGTCACGCCTTCGTCCATCTCGAGCTCAATACCAACGCCCTCCCACAGGCACGTCGTTTCTACGAGGGGGTGTTCGATTGGGATTTTTCCGACGTCCAGGTCGGCGACGACGCGGTCTACACCCAGATCCGTACGCCATCGGGGCCCGGCGGTGGCATGCAAGCCGCCACCGAAGAGGGGGAGCCTTCGCGGTGGTTGCCCTACGTCGGCGTGCATGACGTGCGTGCCACGCTGACCCGAGTTCGGAAGCTGGGAGGAACGATCATCGTCGACCACACGCCCGTGCCTGGGTTTGGTGCGCTCGCGATCGTTGCCGATCCGACCGGCGCACAGATGGGGCTGTGGGAGGTCGAGGCTCCGCCTGTCGACGAGGACGACGGCGAGGACGACGACGAAGACGAGGCCGTCGTGGCACCGGCTGCACAGGACAGCGGTGCAACCGCGGCGAAGGCGAAGAAGGCAGCGGCGAAGAAGGAAGCGGCCAAGCAGGCACCCGCGGCGAAGGCGAAGAAGGCAGCGGCCAAGCAGGCACCCGCGAAGAAGGCGGCAGCGAAGAAGACGCCCGCGAAGAAGACGCCCGCGAAGAAGGCAGCCAAGAAGACGCCCGCGAAGAAGGCG
>JAHZJA010000963.1 GCA_022601155.1 Deltaproteobacteria bacterium
AGAACGATCACTGCCGGGCCGAGGCTGGTGAGACGTGCGTCAGTGGGATTTGTCAGAACTGCAAGGTGGACGCGGACTGCGTGCAGCGGACGCCCGAAGGCCAGGACCCGTGGACGTGCAACGCCTTCCGCTGTGGCCCTGCGGGGGGTGTCGCCGATGCGGTGCCTGGCGTCGGCGGTGAGGAAGGCGATCCGTGTGTGCAGACCACGGAGTGTCTCGGTGGGCTGGTCTGTACCCAGGGCGCGTGTGCACTGTGCACCGACGACATCGAGTGCTCGGGCTCGGGCTGCAACCTGGACACGGGCCGCTGCGGTCCCCAGGGCGCCTGTCAGACCGACGACCAGTGCGCCATGGACGAGATTTGCGACGGGGGCATGTGCGTGTTCTCGGGCGAGCTGGGTGACGACGGCGGCGGGCCGTGCGGGCTTCCGGCCGTGTACTTCGCGTTCGACAGCGACGAGATCACGCCCCAGACCCAAGAGGAACTGACCACGCTCGCGACCTGCCTCCAGGAGCAGGGCCGCAAGGTGTTCCTCGAGGCGCACGCCGACGACCGCGGTACCGAGGAGTACAACATCTTGTTGACCGAGCGACGCGGCCTCAAGGTCAAGAACTTCCTCATCGACAAGGGCTCGCCCCGCGAGCTGATGCAGGTGATCGCCAAGGGAAGCCTCGAGGCGACCGGCAACGACGAGTCTGCGCGGGCCAAGGACCGTCGCGTCGCGTTCATCTGGCCGGAGTAGTCGGTCAGGGCGTGGGCTTGCCCGGTACCCGCACCGAGATTGCGATGTGCTGGAGGCCGGCCTGCTTGGCTCGGTCGAGCACGGCCACGACCTTCTCGTGGGGGACATCGCGCTCGGCGACCACCACCAGGCGGGTCTCGGGGGCGGTGCGGGCGACCTCTGCGAATCGATCGTCGGCCTCGTCGTCGGTGACGCGAAGGCCGTTCACCATCACGCCGACGTCGTCGATGTGCACGGTGACCAGGGGTTGACTCTCGTCACCGCTGGGCTCCGCTCGTGGCAAGGTGATCGTCGAGTCCGGAGACGTGAGCTCGTCGTCGCTGGGGACGATGTCCTCGAGCGCGGCGGCACGAGCGTCTTCGAGCTCGTCCAGGCGCCGCTCCATCGAGTCGAGCCGCTGGAGCACGGCTTGATACTCGCCGTCGTCGCGCGAACCGGGTGGGTCTGCACCTCCGCACGCCGATCCTAGAACCAACAGCGCGAGCACGAGCGTGGGGCAAAGACGCATGGCCCGGCGAGCGTAGCAGCCCCGCAAGACGGCCCCGGATGCGCGACGGGGCGATGCACAGCCGTGGACGTCGGTGCTGGTCGTTGTCTCCAGCGACTGCGTCCGGGCGGGGATGGACCCGGGGAGGCGGTCCGTGCGTAGGTTCAGCGAGGACACCGCTGGACCGCGGTGACCCGCTGCGGAACCCAAGAAATATCCGCCAGGTTCACAGCGTTGGGACCGGAAGGGTGGGCTATCCTGCTCGCGGAATCCGTCCGTTCTTCTCCCGTTCGAGACCGAAGATCACCACGATGAACAAACCGACGATGGCATGCATTGTTGGCCTGGCCGCGGCCACGGCCTGCGCTCCTGATACGGAGCTGACGGCTGCGCCCGCCGCTGAGCTGGCGCAGGCCAGCCTCTATGTGGCTGCGCCGACCTGCGGCCCGGCCAAGGTCACCGCGCTGCCCGCGTTGCTGCCCGACGCCAAGATCGACGGCATCATGGAGGTCGACTTCCAGCATCTGCGCCGCGGCGCGATGTTCGGTGAGGTCGAGCGGTTGCTCGCGACCGAGGCGGCCGAGGTGGTCGGCGCGATGAAGGAGTGCAGCGTGCCCTTGTCGGCGGCGCAGGGCGTCGTGGTCGGCTTCAACGAGTCGGGCGACGTCGTGCTGGCGGCGAAGGCCACGGGCTTGGGCACACCGGGCACGCTCGACTGTCTCGCCAAGAAGCTCGAGGCCGCCAGCGGCAAGGCGCCATGGAAGAGGACCACCTCCGGGTGTACGACCACCCTCGACATGTCCGGCGGCGACGACAAGGGCTTCGTCGTCGATAAGGACACCGTCGTGTTTGCCAGCAAGTCGATGGTCCCTGCGGTCAGCGACCGCATCGCGGGCAAGGGCAAGGCCGCCCTCGACGGTCGCTTGGGCTGGGCCCGCGGGAAGGTCGACATGAAGGGAACGGCGTGGGCTGCCAGCAATATCCCGGCGAGCGCAGGGACGGGCATGTCGCCCGCCCTGGCCGGGATGTCGCGGGTGACGATGAGCATCGATGCCTCCAAGGGACTCGGCCTCGCAGTCGGGGCGGGCTTCAAGTCCTCATCGTCGGCCAAGAGCGCGGCCGATGAACTCAACAAGCAGGTGGTTCAGGCCAAGGCCATGCTTCCGCTGCTGGGCCTGTCGTCCAAGGTCGGCGACTCGATCGAGGTCAAGGCAAAGGGCAGCCTGGTCTCGATGGCGATGTTCCTCAGTCGCGATGATCTCGACACCATTCGCAAGGCGGTCGGGAGCATGAGCGGCGGCAGTGGGTCCAGCCCTCCGCCCTCGCCGAGCGGAATCTAGCGGCAGGGAGTACGCAGCCTAGTCGGCGGCGGCCTTGAGTTCGACTTCTTCTTCCTCGTCGTCCTCGTCGTCGTCGTCCTGGCCCATGTCCTCTTCGACGAGAGACCACAGCTCCTTGAGGGCCGGCTCTCGCTCGACGACCTTGGTCGCATTGACGGCCTTGCGGATGACGGTCTCCCACTTGTGCTCGGGGATGTCGTCCTTCATGTTCTCGAGGCACTCGAGGACGTCTTCGTCATCCAGCGTGTTGTAGATGACCTTGCCGTCGTGGCGGAGGAGCTCCTTGAGCTCCTTGATGTACGCGCCGATGCTCTGCGGTGGACGATCCTCGACCCGCTTCTCACCGAGTCGCTCCTTCTTTTGCTGGCGCTTGAGCTCCCGTTCGATGCGCTCCATGTCGTTACGTTTCATTGGGATCTCCTCGCTTCGGTGGGCGTCCGTGCTGGCGGCCCACGGTGGGCTGGTCAGCTCGCGACGCCGGGCAGCCTGCCCGGGGTCGCCTCGCGGCGCGTAGGTAGCACACCGCTGCCGGGGAAATCACCCTCGGTGCAGCGTTCGGTGGCTGATCCAGCCCCGCAATGGCCACCTGGCGCGACCAGCGTGGCGGCCGTCGAGCCACCCTTCATGTACCGCCCAGGGACTTTGACATCCATCCGGAGCGGTGGCTGCAATCAACCGATTGCAGGGGTCGTGTGCTGGCTCGCAGGGCCAGCACCGGGTGGGGATCCAACCTCAGCGCGGTACACGCTCATCGGGGGCCGCCGCAGCCGCGGCCCAAAACAAATCCACCCCGTCATGGATCCATCGATGGCTTCGCGCGACTACTCAAGGCGGTGACGCGTGCCCGGTGGTTTGGCGCGCGCACTTGCGCTTGCTCTGCTTCTTTCTTGATTACGTTGGGTGGCTTGCCATGGATGATCGTCGTGGTCGCGGGACGCAATCGTCACGCGTGTGTGTCTTTGGGCTGCTGTTGAGTTCGAGCGCGGTCGGCTGCATGTCGATGCCGCAGACGATGTCGTGCCCGCGAGGGCAGCAACGTCATGACGGACAGTGCGTGCCGACTTCGAGCCTGGTGTTCGAGCGCTGCCTCGAGTCGTTCCGCAAGACGGGAGAGACCCGGGAGCAGGGCGTCGATACGGAGATTTCGGCTCAGGTCCGGGGCCAGGGGGGGACGCTTCGTCGCGAGCGCAAGGACACCCAGAAGGCCGAGTACGACGGCCTCCCCGAGCAGATGATGTCCGATGCCATCGTGGAGTGCCGTCGTCAGGAGCAGCAGCAGCGCACGATGGAGGTGGAGCGTGCGTGGGCTGCGGCGGAGGAGGCCAACGCCCAGGCCCACGATGCGGTGGCGCGAGCCCGAGCCGCCGAGCGAGCGCAGCGCCGTGCCGAGGAGGCGGTAGCGCGCCAAGAGCAGGCCAATCTCTCGCTGGTCGAGCAGCTCGAGGTGGCCACCACTGCGCTGGCCGACCGCAGCGAAGCGCTCGAGCAGCAGCGCACCCTGCTGGTCGAGCGCCATCCGTGCACGGCGCAGGCGTGGGATGGATGCGGCGAGCAGGCACTCGAGGCCAAGCGGGCGGGCGACTACGTCCGGGCCCACGCGATGTACCGCCAGTCATGTGAGGGTGGCAGCGTGGAGTCGTGCGGCAACTGGGGCGTGATGTACGAGCACGGCCTGGGTACCGACGTCGACCTGTTCGAGGCCCGGCGTCTGTACGAGGAGGCGTGCGACGAGGGCAGCGGCCACGCCTGCACCAACTTGGGCCTGCTGTACGAGGAGGGCCGCGGGGTCGGCCGCGACCCCGACGAAGCGGCGGAGCACTATGCGATCGCGTGCGATGCCGGGCAGATGCGCGGGTGCGGCCGACTGGGGCGGCTGGTGGGCAGCGGGCTGTTGGAGCCCGAGGGTCATCCCCCCGCGGTGCAGCTGCTCACCATGGCGTGCGACGGCGACTACCCCCGGGCCTGTCTGTGGGTCGGCGATCGAGAGATCTTGGGCCTCGATGAGGCGCGGAGCCCCGAGCAGGCCGCGCATCACTTCCGGCATGCCTGTGAGCGCGACGTGCCGCAGGCGTGCTTGAAGCTGGGCCAGCTTCACGAGCTGGGCGACGGCGTGTCCGAGGATCCTGGCCAGGCGGGTCAGCTCTACCGTCAGGCCTGCGAGGCGGGTGAGCCACGAGGATGTGCCGCGGCCGAGCGCCTGTCTCGCTACGGGGAGAGCGAGCTCAACACCGAGTCCATCGGGGCCGCCCCGCCGCACACGGGGTACTAGAGAAGCGAACCGCTAGATCGCACGCGCCAGTGCACGCCTGGGGCCGCCCATGGCGGTGTCGCTCAGCGCTCACAGTGCGCCCGGCACAGCTTCGGCCTCGCTCCTACCCATG
>JAHZJA010000964.1 GCA_022601155.1 Deltaproteobacteria bacterium
ACAGAATTCACTAACGTATCCGTAACTTTATCAACATTTTCACTTATTTTTTCAGTTTTACTTATCGCGGTACTAAAAGTATCGTATACCGTCGAACAACGAGTCGGGCCAGGGCAGCACCGGCGACGCCGGCGTGGAGGTGTTCGAGGATCGGCTCGACAACTGGGTCGGCACGCGACCTATCTGGAATCAGCACACGTATCACGTGACCAACGTGGAGCCGAACGCGACGATCCCCCAGGTCGAGTCGCCGAACTGGACCACCTTCAACAGCTACCGCCGCAACGGCCAGGGCGACCTCGAGGACCTGTGCGCGCCCGACCTGGTCGCGGCCGACCTCACCATCCCGCCGCTGCCGTGCCCCGACCTCGAGGTCTCGGTCAAGGTGCTCAATCAGGGCTGCCTGGGCGTTGGCCCGGGGGTCGACGTCTCGCTGTACGACAGTGACGCGGGCTACCTGACCACGGTGCAGACCCAGGGTGCGATCCCGGCGGGCGGCTCGGAGACCCTCCAGGTACCCATCGCCGATCCCGGCGGAGCCCCGTTCAACATCACCGTGGTGGTCGACGACCCCGGCAACGGCGGTGGAGGCAGCTTCAACGAGTGTATCGAGGACAACAACGAGACGGGGCCGTTCGAGGTCTGCACGGGGATTGGCTGACGGCGACCTGAGCCCGGCGCGTGTGTAGAGCCCGGCGGTGCTCTACACTGGGGGCGTGGACGCGGTGCTGCGGCTGCTGGACCTGGTGCGCCGCGAATTGCGGGCGCGCGATGCCTACGTGCGGCTGGGCGCGCCGCCGACCGACGACCCCCTGTTGTTGGTCCACGAGCTACGGCCAGGATGCATGCTGGTGGTGGCGCTCGACGAGCAGCCACCCGATCGCAACGCCGCACAGCATCGAATCGCCGAGCTGGCCCAGGCGTTCACCAGCACCGTCCACGATGCGATGGAGGTGCTGGAGACGGGGCTGACGCACCCACCCGGAGACGAGCTCACCCAAGTGCTCGCCGACCTTCGAGACGCAACCTCGGCCGAGGTCGCGCTGGTGGTCGACCGCCAGTCTCCCGTGGTCTGGGGGTGCTCGGAGCCCGGCCTGCCCCTCCGCGACCGCCCGGCCGCGCGCCGACTGGCCGCGGCCTTCGAGCAGCTTGGTGGCGAGGGCGAGCCCGCCAGCTGGTGGGGCGCCGCCAAGGCCGACGAGCCCGAGGCAGGACCCACGCAGCACGCCCGACGAGCCTTGCGCGAGGCAGAACGCGACCACCCGGGTGCCGCGGGTCGTCTCGTCACCGCCGTGCGAGCCCTGGTGGCCCTCGACGACCCCGCCTGTGCCCTCGGCCAGCCGCCGCAGCCCAACCTGCCAGGCATCACCATCAAGGAAATCGCGGGGCTGTACCAGGTGGTCTTGGCGTTCGAACAGCCCTACTCGCCGCTGCGGGCCGAGGGTGTCATGCGACGCGCGCTGCCTGTCATCGAGCGGCACGTACTCGAGCTGCCGCCGCTCGATCCCACCCCCAAGGGCGGCCGTGTGCTGCCGCTGCGCCGTGACTAACGGCCGGTGTACCCTCGGTGTGCCGTGCCCACGCCCCCGACGACCACCCGGCGGCTGATCGTCCTGCGCCACGCCAAGAGCGAGCGTTATGCGGACGTGCCGACCGATCACGACCGCCCGCTCAACCCCCGTGGACGCGCCGATGCCCCGGCCATGGCGGCGCGCCTGGGGCAGATGGGGTGGCAGCCGGAGATCGTCATCAGCAGCGATGCTCAGCGCACGCGGCAGACATGGGCGGGCATGGCCGCGTCGTTCGCCCCCACCGTGACGGTGGAGTTCACCCGCGCCCTCTACCACGCAGGGACCCAGGCCGTGCGCACCGCACTGACCGCCCTGCCCCCCACCATCCAGACGGCCATGGTCGTGGGCCACAATCCCGGCTGGGAGGACGTGGTCTACAGCCTCTGTGGGGTACGCGTGCGCATGACGACCTGCAACGCGGCGCTGCTCACCGTCGAGGCCCCCAGCTGGTCCGAGGCGGTCACGCAGACCGCCTGGACGCTCGACTCCCTGCTGCGGCCCAAAGAACTGTAGAGACCGAAGACGCCGCGGCGAAGCCCGATCGCTCGTACGGCAGCCAGCTGCGCTGTCGCTCACCGCGTGACGGGGTCGGTGGCGTGGGCCTGGACCAGCGCGTCGGTCTGTGCCCGTAGATCGGGATCGGGGCGGGCCACCATCGCCAAGAACGCGACCGCGGCCCGAGCCTCACGACGGGTCGCGTCCCCGCCCGGCTCGATCCTCTGCAGTGCCTGCGCCCGACGCAGGTGCGCACGAGCATCCAGCTGCGGGGGCCGGGGTCGACCGTCCAGGATCTCGATCGCCACGTCGACCTTGGCCAGTGCCACCGCGGCCTCGTCGGCGCCGAGCAACGTCGGGACCTGCATCACCAGCGACCGCGCCAGCTCGATCCCACTGGGCCGCTGTGCCCGCCAGATCGACTCGGCGCGCCGATGGTGGCGCATCGCCGCGGTAAAATCTCCAGCCTCCCTCGATGCCTGCGCCAGGTCGTCGAGTATGACGGCCAGCCTCCAGTGCTCCCGCCCCAGATCGGCCTCAGCGTGCTGGAGTGCCTCCTCGAGCGAAGCCTGAGCCTGCCAGGCCTTGCCCTCGCGCAGCCACGCCAGCCCCCACGCGTGCAAGCTGGCCACGTGCCGCGGATCCTGTGGGGTCGACACCTCGGTGACGATCGAGTGGGCTTCGGCCAGGGCCGCGTGCGCTTGGACGCTGCGTCCCATCGCCGCGAAGTGACCGCCCAGCTGCAGCAGGACGTCGGCCAGCCGAGGATCATCGGGGGACAGCGAGCGCCGAAACGAGGCCAGGGCGCGGTCGAACACGACCTTGGCCTCCTGCATGTGCCCGGTGTCGGCCAACAGCGCACCGAGTCGGAGGTCCACGGCGCCCACCTCGTGGCGTTGTGGCCCCAGGCCATCGATGAACATCCACCGCGCCTGCTCGTAGTGCGCACGCGCCTGCTCGGGTCGGCCGACCGTGCGCTCGAGGTCTCCCATCGCCGCCACCACGGCGGCCACCGAGGGGGCACGGGGGCCGAGCACTTCACCGCGCAGCGCCAATGCCTCCTCCAGCGAGGCCCGCGCCTCGTCGGTCTTGCCCGCATGCAGCAGCGGCCCCACCTGCGCCACGTGGAGCCGGGCACGGAGCAAGGGGTCAGCCTGGCGACGCGACGCAAACGCTTCCGCGGCCCGGATCCACCCCGCCGCTTCGCGAGGACGGCCCAGAGCACCGCTGACGCCGGTCATGGCCAGCGCAGCCGCTGCCGCCCGATCGTCATCACCGGCAACGATCGCCCGCTCCCACGCCCGCTGCAGCGCCGTCTCGGCCTGGGTCCATCGCCGCGCCATCGCGAGCGCCTGCCCCTGAAGCAACCACACCTCGGCCTGAATGCCCGCATCGGCCTCGAGCTCGGCCGCCAGCAGGGCCCCTTGAATCCCCACGAGCACCTCGTCGTGGTCTTCGTCGGCCAGCAACCCGTGCAACCGAGCGAGGGTTCGCGTCAGCTCGAGCGAGCGCTGCTGCTCGGCCTCACCGACCTCCACCCGCGGCGACGAAGGCGGCGGCTCGACCTCCCCGCATCCGGACCCTCGGGGCAATCGAGCGAGCTCCTCGTAGCCGAGCTCGACAGCACGGTCTCCAACGATGCCAAGGGCCGACACCACGCGCAGCA
>JAHZJA010000965.1 GCA_022601155.1 Deltaproteobacteria bacterium
CTCGAAGTCGGGGAGCGGGGCCATGATGTCGAGGACCGTCTGCCGGAACGGCAGGCGTCGAACCCGCTTGGGAATGAAGAGGATCGACCACGTGCTCTGCGGCGGCGCCAGCCGGTCTGCCTTGGAGCCCTTGGCCGCGAACTTCTTCTTCTTGGGCTTGGGCTTTTCCTCCTCCTTTTCGGGAGGCGGTTTTTCCTCGGCGGCCTTGGGATCCTCGGGCGTGGGTGGCGGAGGCGGAGGCGCCACCGGTTCCGCAACGGGAGGCTTGGGGTCGGGCTGCGACTGTTCGCCCTGCAGCAGGTTGGGATCGATGAGCTCGACCTCGGCCAGCTCGAAGTCCAGCTCGGGGAGCTCGATATTGGGGACGCACTGAACGGAGAACGAACCCCCGGTCATGATCGCGAAGTGCCCGACCAGGGACACGATGAACGCGAGGCCATTTCGACGCCGGTTGCGCACGAGCGTGGGAACGATAGCACCCACCCGTACCTACGCTCGGCACACCGGTATCGGCCTCCGCTGCCCCGGCCGGGGCAATCATGACGACGAGGCATCGTCACCGCGTGCCCCGTTGCTCGGCGCTCGACGGAGGGCCGGTGCAGCTCGGTTTCGGCGCGGTGCGAGGGTCCGTTGGTGAGGTTTCGAAGCCGTGATCGGTCGGGCCGATCCTCTACGGGACGCCGCAGGCGCCTGGAGCCATCACGAGCCCCAGCGCTCGACGACCGCGGCGACGCGAGCCCGGAAGCCGGGCTCGTGGTGTGGGGCGAACTCCTTCCAAGTGGTCAACGTGGTCGGGTCGGCGACGCGGTCGACGAACAGACTGCCGTCGAGGTGGTCGACCTCGTGCTGAAAGGTCCCCGCGGTGATGCCCCGAACCTCGCGGTCGATGGGGGTGCCGTTACGGTCCCACGCCTGGACGCGCATCTGGGCGTAGCGCGGGACCACGCCGCGTAGGTCGGGGACGGACAGGCAGCCCTCGTAGTTGTCGAACCGATCCTCGGACAGCGGGCTGAGGACGGGGTTGACCAAGATCGTCAGCGGGATGTTCGGCTTGTAGGGATAGCGGGGATTGTCCGCGACCTCGATCGCGACGATGCGGATCGGACGGTAGACCTGAATCGCGGCGAGTCCAGCCCCCGACGCGTCGTGCATCGTCTCGACCAAGTCGTCGATGAAGTTCTGGATCTCCGGGCTCGCCAGCTCGGCCTCGGTCAGCTCGCGGGCGCGCTGACGCAGCACGGGGGCGCCGATCTGAGCGATCTTGAGGAGCGTCATCCCTTGATGATCTTCGCTTTGAGCGCGGCCTTGCCCTCTTTGACGTAGACCGTGAACTGCACGTCGGCGACGTCGCTGCGCTTCTTCTTGATGTCGCCAGCGTTGCGCGCGAGCTTGGCCGCGAACTTCTCGTAGGTCAGCTTGTCGGTCGGCTCGCCGCACTGGGTCTTGACTCGCAAGAACTCCTCGAAGACCCCGCGGTAGTACTCGTCGGAGCTGCCGCGGCTGTCGGGCGCCGCAGGAGCGGTGAAGGCTGGCGTCGGCTTGGGGGTCGGCGCAGGCTTTGGCTCGGGTGGGGCCACCACGGGCGGGCTCGCCGGAGTGGGCGCGGCCGGAGCCGGAGGAGCGGGAACGGGAGCGGCTACGGGGGCGGGTGTGGGCTCGGGAGCAGGCGCGAGCTTGGGGGCGGGCGCAGGCGTCGGGGTACGCCCCGGCTTCGGCCCGGGCTCCGAGATCTGAAGGGGGGCGGGTGTCTTGCGAACGCCCGAGCCTTCGTCGCGGTTGGCCACGGTGCGATGCGGACGGCTGCCACTCCGCTTGCCGCCTTCCTCCACGCGACGCTGGGAGCGGGTGAGTCGACGCGAGCGGGTGGTGGCGCGGGGCCGCGAGCGCGCGCCCGTGCTCGATTGCTCTTCCTCTTCTTCGTCGATCTCCAGCTCGGCCAGGTACGCCTGGCGAAGAGCCTCGTGCGCCGCAGCAGCGGAGCGAGCAAGGTCGGCCGCGGCACCGCTGTAGCGATCGTGGAAGATCGAGTGCTGCGTGCCCTGGGCGATCGCCTGAAACTCGCGGGTCATCCGGCGCATCGGCGTCAGCCCCTCGAGGCCCGGCAAGAAGAACGCGAGTCCGGCCGTCACCACGAACAGACCGATGAGCAACGCCCAGTTGAGTTCGTCGGTCGCTCCCTGCTCGCGGGCCTGGGACAGCGCTTGGTCCAGCTCGCGATGCCCAGCCGCGGCGGTGCTCGTGGAGATGACGGCGAGCATGGCTCCCCCGTCGCCTTGCCCACCCGGTCCCGGCACGCGTCCCAGCGCACCGATGCGACTGTTGATGCCTTCGCCGACGGTGAAGACCGTGCTGGCGCCTTCGTTGGGCACATCGCGGTGGTTGGCCTTGGCCAGCGCGAGCAGCTCGTTGCCGACCGGCTGATCGCCGATGATGTCCCCGAGCATCTCGCCCTTGCGGATGAGCGCGGCGGGAGTTCCCGAGCCGATCACGCGACGGAGCAACGAGTCGGCGCCCGTCTCCAGCGGCTCTACGGCGACCAGTCGACGCCCTTGTGCGTCGGGCTTGACCAGTCGCGCGACGTGGAGCTGATCGGCCAGCGTGATCGAGGAGATCACGCCCTCGTTGGCGGGCGCCTCTTGGAACGCCGAAGAGGACACCAGCTCGGACAGATCCTTGGCGGCCGCACCACTGGCGGCCAACAGCGCGCCGGTCTTGTCGACCACCGCGACCGTCATGTTGGACTCGGTACGGTTGCGCGCTTCTTCGGCGATCTCTCCCAGCGCGTCGTACA
>JAHZJA010000966.1 GCA_022601155.1 Deltaproteobacteria bacterium
CCCCTTCGCCACCGAGCAGCTCCAGGGTGTGGACGTCGACGTAGGCCCAGTCGTCGGGCGCAACATCGGCGCGCGAACGCCCCTGCTCGAGCCCCCACCGCACGAACGAGCTGTCGTCGTTGCGCCACGCGTTGTAGTAGAGGTGATAGCGGAGTTCTTCGGTGGGACGCTCGGTGATGTTGGTCCACCGCAACACCTGATTGCCCGCGATCGTCTTGGCGTCCGGGTCGAACCGGACCTCCATCGTGTAGTTGGCGTTGCGCGGGCTCAGCGGTCCCTCGGGCCACGGCTGGGGCGCGGCCATGGGGGTCGAGGGTCCATGCCCAGGCATGGCGTTGGCGGGGCCTGCCGTCGCGTCCCCGCCATGGGTCGCGACCAGGCCGAGGACCGCGGCTCGCATGGCCACGGCGCGCACGACAGCGAAGACCCGGGAACGAACGCGAGAGCGCAGCATCGTTGCCGCGACGATACCCGAGGTCAGTTCCCGCCGGCCACCGTCATCGATGCGGCCTGCTCCAGGGGCATCGATAGTGTGCCGGCCTCGACGCTCTCGAGCACGGTGCGAAGGTCGGAATGCGCATGTCGGAAGCCAAGCCGTTGCAGCCCCGCGGGGCGCACCCGTTGCCCCCACAGCAGCATCTCGTGGGCTTGCTCGCCGCCGAAGGCCAGCCGCAGGGCGAACCGAGGTGCAGGCAACCAAGCCGGCCGCCGAAGCACAGCCGCGTACTCCCGCGAAAAGTCGGCGTTGCGGGTGGGCGCGGGCGCCACCGCGTTGAGGACCCCCGTCCAGCCGGGGTCGGAGACGGCATGCAACACGATCGACACCAGATCCGGAATCGCGATCCAGCTCCAAAACTGTCGCCCCGACCCCAACCTCCCGCCAAGACCGAGCCGCGTGGGGCCGCGCAACGAGCCGAGCAACCCACCTTGCGCGAGCACATGACCAAAGCGCAGCCGCACCACACGAATGCCGGCCTCCTCGGCCGCACTCGAAGCCTCCTCCCAGTCGCGGCACACCCCCGCCAAGAACCCGGCCCCGTTCGGACTGCTCTCGTCGGCCCAGGTATCGCCCGTGTCGCCGTAGAACCCCACCGCCGAGGCCTGGACGAGCACCTTCGGCGGGGTGGCCCCGCCGGTCAACGTCTCGACCAGCCGCCGCGTCCCAAGCACCCGACTGTCGGCAATTCGCTGCTTGCGCTCGGCGGTCCACCGCGCGGGGCCGATGGGCTCGCCGGCCAGGTGCACGACGGCATCGACACCATCCAGCGCCCCGGCCTCAGCCAGCCCGTCCTCGGCCGTCCACACCACCGCCTCCGGGTCATCGACCGGGCGACGCACCATGGGTCGCACCCGGATCGAGGGGTTGGCCTCGCGCAGGGTAGAGCACAGTGCTCGGCCTACCAGTCCCGTGGACCCCGTCACCGCGATGCTGGTCATGCCTGGGTCTACCACGGCTCAACCGGCGATCGCGGTCGTGGTCATGAAGCTGGCCCGTATTCGATCTCGTAGATTCGGGAGCACAACGCGGTCGATTGTTCGATCCGCAGCTCCACGGCCGCGCACGGCGAGGTGACCTGGAACGGGACGACGTGGTCGAACAATCCGTCGTACACGATCACCTCGTCCGCCAGCGGCTCGGCGCGTCCCGACTCGACGATGGTGAACCGATAGGTCACTGCCCCCGAGGCCCCACCGAGCACGCGGACCTGCTGCAGACCGAACGGGAGCACCCGCGGCCCGCCGCTGTGCACCAGACACGCGCTGCAGCTGCACCAGTCGGTGTCGCATGGTTGTCCGCAGCCGTGCTCGAAGATCGGGTCGTTGCCCTCGAGGAACACGGTCGGCTCGCAGGGTCCGGTCGAGGCTCCATCCACGGCGGCCGTCGACTGCGGCGCCGTCGTGCTCGATCCGGAGCCGGAGCCGGAGCCGTCGGCGAAGATCGTGCCCTGGACATCGGTGCATCCGAGCACCACCAGCCCCAACCCGAACGACACCCCCACTCCGACCGACTTCATGGCTCGGTCATCGTACGCACACGTTGCCGCCGAGGTCCCTGGGGATAGCGCGACAGGTACTGCGCGGCGAGTTCCCGGGCACGTACGGTCTGCTTGGCCCCGACCCGCGCCTCGACCTCGCGCGCCAGCGCATGCTCGGCGAGGGAGCCCTTGGGCTGCAGCCGCCGCGCCAGCGCGAACGCATCGGCGGCCCGCGCGGGATGGTTGCGCGACAGCTCGATGCGCCCAATCGTGAAGGCCGCCAGCGGAGCTCGGGTGTCCCGCTCGAAGCGTTGGGTCAGCCGCCGCAGGTACCGCAGCGCTTCGCCGTCGTGTCCGGAGACCCGGGCAACATCGGCGGCGAGCATGAGATCCGCGGGCGCATTTCGAACGACACTCCCGCCTCGCCCCAGGGCATCGAACGCGGCCTGGTGATCGCCTCGCCGCGCCAAGGCTCGCCAGCTGGGGCCGGACGGCGCGGGTGCAGACGGGGCCTCGGGCGGAGGCACCGACGCGGGCACCGACGTGGGCGGCGGAAACGACCCCGACTCCCCGGCGCGGAGCATCGTGTGGCCCTCGGGCCACTCCACCCGCACCTCGCCCCGGTCGACCTGCACCCAAGCCCCCGACTCGCGTCGCTCCACCGAGAACTCCGTGCCCACGACGATCACCGACACGAGGCCAGACTGCACCACGAAGCGACGACTGGGCTGCGAGGCGACGGAAAACCGTGCCCGCCCGCGCTGGAGCACCACTGCGGCCTCGTCCTCGTCGGCACGCTCGACGTACAGCTCGGCATCCGCACGTGGCTCCACGATCGTGCCGTCGGTGAAGCGCAGGGTGCCCGCCCGAGCATCGGGTGCGACCACGGGGGCCGGGGTGGGCAGCGGCGCACTGACCACCGCGGGCACCGACGACTCCACTCGCCCCGCGTCACGGGCCAACCACCAGCTCATGGCCCCCACGAGCACCACGCTCGCGGCAACCGCCGCCACCAGCAACCTAGGGCCGCGACGCTTCGGTCCATGGGCGTGCAGCCGCCCCAGTACGTCGCGCTCGCGCAGGATCCCCCAGCGCGGGACGATGACCTCACGCAGCGTCTCGATCGGCTCGCGTTCAGGCATCGATCACTCCCATCTTTCGGAGGCGGCGCTCGGCCTCCACGATCCGGCGCTTGGCCGTGGCCAGCGAACAATCACAGTGCAGGGCGACCTCCGGATTGGTTGCCCCCTGGACCTTTCGAAGCGTCCACGCCAGCCGCAGGGCGACCGGGAGGCGGTCGAGCCCTGCGTACAGCTCGGCGATCTGGGCCCGTTGTTCGGGCGAGGCTTCGGGGGAGGCCGCCATCTCCTCGTCGATGCCACCGTCGAGCCCGACCCACCGACGCAGCCGGCGTCGGCGCAGCTGCCGTCCCGCAATCCGCACCGTGATCGTGGCCAGC
>JAHZJA010000967.1 GCA_022601155.1 Deltaproteobacteria bacterium
CTACCCGGCTGCCTCGCGGCGGAGGATCGAAAAGAACTCGACGCGCTCGGGGACTCGGACTCCGATGCTGACGCGGACGACGCTCCCCAGTTTCGCGTGCTCCATGACACCTTCGACGACGCAGGAGCCGGTGGCGGTGGCGGTGGTGGTGGTGGTGGTGGTGGTGGTGATGGCAGCGATCCGCCTCCGCCACCGCCCCCTCCCCCCCAGAACTGCAGCGGTACGACCTTCTGCACCGGGTTCACCTCGTTGGCCGAGTGCCACGACTACTGCGATGACCAGTCCTGCTGGACTTCGTCAAGCGGCACCATCGAGTGTGACACGGGGTGGTACTTCCAGTGCATTGCCAACTGTGGCAATTGCACCTGCCCTGAATGAGCCGGTGGGCCCCCGCACGGCGCACCAGCGGGGGCCCAGCGCACGTGACACCGAAGCGTGGGCACAGCGGGAGACACGAGCGCATACAGAAGACACCGTGCTCCAATCACGTCACCTCGCCGGCGCAACGCGAACACGAGCCCGCGTATGCCGTCCGCCGAGTACCCGACATGCTGGAGGCGGCGCCGAGCGACCTTGCCCCCTCTTGCAACTCGAGACACCGAGGCTCACCCCACATCCACCACGACGGCGGCCCAGCTCACCCCTCCTCGCTCATCGGAGACGACAGCCCAGCCGTGCACACGACCGGGGGAGTCGGGCAGCGTCCAGTCCACCGACAACGCCTCGCTCTCCGACTGGGATGGCTGCCCCTCGATGGTCTGTTCGCCGCGGGTCAGCACACCGTCGGTGACGTACCAGCGGACCGTCAGCGCCTCGACCCGATCTTCGAGCCGTCCGCCTGCCTCGTCGTAGAAGACATACGGCTCCGCGGCTCCCAATGCCGGCCTCACCGTCCACTCGATCGAGGCACCCGAGGTCGCCTGCAGTGGAGACTCCGTCACCGTCTCGCCATCGATCTGCACCGCTTCGACGGCAGGATTGACATTGAGGGAATAGCGGCGCTCGTAGTCGTCGAAGATGGCCCGGGTTGCCCCGGAGAGGTCGCAGCGAAGCCGTACGAAGCCGAACGCAGGAACACCGACGGAGGGCACATCGGCCCGGGCCGGGAGGAAATAGCCTCCACTGGCGTCGGGGTCGGCGGGGCGTTGCGGCGGAGCACCTCCCTCCGTGGGCGGAGGATTCGGACCGAACCGAGCGCACGAATCGGTGGGGATCGCGACGGGGTTGGTGACCCCGAGCACGCCCTCGCCCGTGGCGCAGGCCTCGGATACTGACGTGCGCTCTGCCGCCGTTCGGGGCTGCATACAAAGGCTCCAGGCAGGGATGTCGGCCGCGACCCCGTCGGGCTCGATCACCAGTGCCGACAGTCCCACGCCCTCGCCGGGTCGGGCCTCGGCCGGCTCCGCTGCGATCGCGACGATTCGCGCCTCATCCACCCGCCACGGGCGGTCCTCGAACGACGGCACACACCCCACCAACACCAAGCCCCAGCTCGCCGCTCGCCTCGACATCATCGCCGGACCTCCATCCCCACCAGCGGTAGCAAGGGCAGACCCGTCACCGCACCACGACGCACGAGATCGGAGCCGTAGACCCACTGCTCCACGTTGCGGCGCTGGGTGACGTTGTACACGTCGAGCCACAGCCGCAGCCCGAGCTGCGACCACTGCCGTCCCCAGCCGGCCCGGAGCGACAGCACGAACGACGGCGGCAGACGCTCCGCATTGTGGGGGCCAAAGACGGGATCGGCGACGCCCGTGCGGGCATTGGTCACCGCCCCGACCACCGCAGTGACGGGATTGCCCGAGCTGAGCGAAGCCCAGCCTCCCAGCTCGAACCCGCTGGGATGACTCCATCCCCCGAGCACCTGCGCCACGTGGGTCTGATCGAAATCGAAGCGCCGCCACCTGTCGAGGCCCGGGTCTCGCCGTTCCGCCCGCATCCACGAGTAGCTCAGGGCCGCGAACGACCCTTGGGTGGGGTGGGCTCGGGCGGTGAGCTGGCCTCCGTAGTTCCGACCGTGCCCATCGGCGACCAACAGACCTGCGACCGGCGGGCTGGGATCGCTGCTGCGACCGGCGCGATCGAGCGAACGAATCCAAAACCCGGTGAGCCCCAGCTCCACCCAGGGGCCAATCGCGGACTCCACCGCGAGGACGGCGTGGTAGGCCTGCGACGGCCCGAGCCCCGGCCGGCCAAAGACGGCGGAGAGGTCTCGTGGCGCCGCGGCCTGATGGTAGCGCCCACCTGCAGCCACGAACGCGAGCTGGGGAAGCGCCGCCCACCTGAACCGCAGCCGGGGATCGACGGCCAAGTCGACATCGGTGGTGCCGATCTCGGGCTCGATCGGACGCACGGGCAGGATGCGATCGCTGGCCACCACCAACGGCTCCACCCGCACTCCAGGCTCGATCGAGACCCGCCCCTTCGCCAAGTCCCAACGCAGCGCACCATGGGCCGCGACCTCGGCCTTCACGACCGTCCACGTGTCGCGACCCACCCGGTCGCCTGGAGGCTGTCCGAAGATCTGCAGGTCGCCTTCCCGGGCCGGGAGCGTGAGTGCGCCGCGTTGGTGCAGCCCCCATCGCCCGACCTCTGCGTCGAGCCCCGACAGCAGCAGCAACGACGGCGTCAGGCGCCGTCGCGAGCCCAGCCGCACCCCACCCCGCCAGGCTCGCGTCGCCGACTCGGCCCGGACCTGCACGAAGTCCTGAGACCACGCATCGTCGTCCAGACCGGCCCACACCGCGAGCGTGGTCGTGCCACCGTCGCTCCGGACGCGAGTCAGGCGTGCACCCAGGCGATGAAAGCCCGCGGTCCTGCGCTCGGTGAACGCAGCGTCGGGAGTGAGGCTCGGGATCCCCCGTGCCACGGTGTCGTGCGAGCCCACGCCGAGCACGTCGAGTCGGTCGCGGTTCGACAACCAGACGACCCCCTTGGCCTGGTAGTCCCAGCTGTCGGGAATCGGCACCAGCTGCCGAGACCCCGGCGGTATCACGCGACCGAAGGTCTCCGCCAAGAGACTGCGCCGCAGTCCGAGGGCCATCCAGCCGCGCGAACCCAGTCGCGCATCCACGCCAGCCCCCACGTCGATCGGATCGACACGACCAAACCCACCGACCCGATGCGGATCCGTCTCGGACCGTGGCTCCACGGTATGCACCTGCACGTGCCCCCCGAGAGCACGCCCGTAGGCGGGGCCGAAGCCACCGGGCACCAAGGTCACCGCGTCCACCATCGGTGTGGGGAGGACCGATCGCCCCCCGCCCAAGTGGAACAGCCGAGGAGCGGGGACCCAGTCGATGTAGCGGCGCGTGTCCGCGGGCGAAGATCCCCACACGATCAACGGGGACCCTCCCGCCTGGGGCCGAGCCACTCCGCCCAGCGTCTGCGCCGCCTTGATCGCATCGCCTTGCGCCCCCGCAAACCGGTCGGCCTCGGCCGCCGTCAGCTCGGCCTGCACGGGCTGGGGCTCGATCCGCGGAGCAACAACCGTCTCCACGTCGTCGATGATGGGCTCGACCGTGCGGAGCGACGGCGGGGGTCGTTCGTCGACCTCGGGGAACACGTAGCGATACTGGATCTCCACCGCAATGGGCTCGTCGCCCTCGCGTGCCGGCTCGAACCGAAACCGCTGGGCCACATCGACCGCCGCGTCATCGAAGACCTTCCCGCCCGACTCCACGACCGTCACCTCCGCCACCGTCCCGGTCTCGTCGACGAGCAATCGCAAGAGCACCTCGACGGACTGGGTCCCCTCCACGGCGGGCCGCACCGCCTCTGCGGCGAACACCAACCGCGGCTCCACCAGCGGTGCAGCGGGCTCGGCAGCGGGCTCGTCAGCCCCGGGGGACTGCTCCGCCATGGGGGCCTGCTCAGCCACGGGGGCCTGCCCCGCCCCGGGAGGCGGCTCAGCCCCGGGAGGCGGCTCAGCCACGGGAGACGGTTCAGACACGGGGGGCTGCGCCGCGGGCTCATCATCCGCAGGCCCGAGACCCAACACCACGCCGACCACCAGCCCTGCCAGCCCCATCGATCAATCCCCCAGATCGAAATCGCGGGCGATGGTGAACGTGCTGGCAACGGGCTCACCGCAGGCCTCGGCCGGGGAAAACCGCCACTTCTCGAACGCTGCGACGGCCGGCCCATCGACCTCTGGCCCCACCGAGCGAAGGACCTCGACCGCGGTCACGCGCCCCGCGGGGCTCACTCGCGCCCGCAAGATCAAGCGGCCTTGTCGCTGCGCCGCCCGAGCGGCCGCCGTATAGCGGATGGGGACCTTGGTGGTCGGTCGTGGCTTGCTCGGCGACGCGGCGCACCCCGACCTCGGGCCGGGTCCCTTGCCGCCTGGAGCGGGTGAATCACCACGCGCGGGCTTCCGGTTGCTGAGCGTCGTCTTCAGCCGACGGGGCGCTCGCTTGGCGCTCGCGTCGGGCGTGGGGGAAGGAGAGCCTTCGACCCCCGCCGGGGTTGCGGGCTCGCCATCCGGCACCGCGGCGGCGCGAGGAGAAGGTGTCGGTGTCGGAGGTGAGGGGCGAACCGGAGGACGGGAACGAGGCGGTGGCTGCGGCGCGGGTTCATCCGCCACCGACGGACTCGCTTCCAGCTCGGGCTCCATCGTCGGCTCGGCCACGGGCTCCACCATCGGCTCCACCATCGGCTCGGCCGCGGGCGGCACCGTCGGCTCGGCGGCGGCGACCTCGATGAGCTCCACGGGCGTCGGGCCGTCCACGCTGCGCTCGGCCGGCCGCAGCCGTACTGGGGGCTCCCCGTGGGGCCATCCCGCCGCCACCAGCCCGTGCGCGCACACGGAC
>JAHZJA010000968.1 GCA_022601155.1 Deltaproteobacteria bacterium
CCTGGCACAACACGGCCTGGCCGATGAGGTCCTCCTGCGACGTCGCCAGGATTTGGTTGGACTGCCCCGCCGCTCTCCCTTCGATCGTCAGCGGGCTGGACAGTCGCATGAGCGCGACGTCCTCGCCCGGCTGCCGCACGATGGAGGTGACGCTGCGCTGAGCTCCCAGCGTCGCCCCGGGGCCGTCTTGGGTCACCGTCATGGCGCTGGGCAGCAGCCACGGGCCGTTGATGGTCCCGTTGGAGCTGACGCAGTGCTTGGCGGTGAGCACCACGTCGTTGCGCAGCAGCGTGCCCGTGCACGTCCCGATGCCCAGCGGTGTCACGCTGTTGACCAACACATCGGTGTCGGAGTCCCAGACGAATCCACCGATGATCTCCTCGGGTGACAGCGCTTGCCCCAACGCATCGGGGCCCGCGGGCAGCTCGCCCCCGTCGGGCTGGTCCATGGCCTCGGGGTCGAGGGGCTCGTCGTCGTCGTCCGCGTCGAGGAGGTCCTGTGCGTCGAGCACGTCCTCATCGAAGGCGTCGTAGGGGGTATCGCAGCCCGTCGCGGTGAGGGCCAGCGCGAGGGAGATCGTGAACGTGGAGGCGGTCTTGATCATGGGCGGTGCCCCCTCCTACGGGCGTCACCCTCCCAATGCCTCACGCCCCGCAGCAAAAAAAACGCGGTCGTGCGCGACGCGGTCGGTCCGCGCACGACCAGCTACGGGGGCTCAGTCGGCCGCGCGGACCTCGATGTCATCGAAGAACAGCTCCGAGGGCATCCCATCGGTGAGGTTGCTCCACGCGTCGAGGCCGAGCCCGCCGCCCACCCCTTGGAGGTTCGCCGACTGGTCGGTGCGCTCCACCTGCCACTGTCCGGGCTCGCTGTCGGAAGCCCGCCAGAACCGGGCCTGCAGCAGCGTGGTGTCTTCGGACTGCTGGGTGACGCGCAGGCGGGCTCGGTACACCACCCCCGACTGGACGGCCATCGGTACGATGGGCTCGATCATCTCCTCGACCCCATTGACCTCGCGCCACACCGCGATGCCCTCGGGGTTGCGGAACTTCTCGACGAATGTGGAGTAGCCCGCGCCAGTGGGCTGCGTCTGTTGGAGGTAGCCACCGTTTTGGCGGACGAAGAAGCCCATGCCCTGGGTGGAGTCGTCGGTGAGCTCGAAGCTCCACGTCGCCTCCACATCGACGCAATTGAGCGGAGCAAACATTCGGGCCAGAGAGTAGGAGCTGGTGAACGGAACCAGGCGTCCCCTTCCCCCTTGCACATCGGCGACCGCCGTCCCGCCAATCTCGACCCACGGCTCCGGCCACGGGCTCCCGTCGGGCACGTCGAACGACTCGGAGAAGTCGCAGGCGCCAGGCGGTGGCAGACGTGGGGGCGTGTTGTCGTCGTTGCCGGTCGCGGGAGGGTCGTCACTGGTGCTATCGGCACCGGGGCCAGTGCCCTGCCCTGACTCGGTAGACGGCGTTCCGTTGCTCGTGCCAGTACCTTCGGTCTCAAAGGAGGCATCGCCTCCACCGTCATCACCGCACGCCGGGGCCAGCCCCAGCATCACGCCGAGGACGACCATGGGATTCCAAGACAAGAGCCGCACGCCGGGGAGCCTAGCGTCTTTGGACGAAGAGGAAACCGCCGCCGCATGCCGAGTCCACACATTCGGGGGACGGTGCGGCACGGCGATCGCCTCACTTGGGTCGCGCCTCCCGGAGCCAATCTCTTCTCGACCGTGACATTCGGCCCCACCGTCAGCGAATCACTGACACCCCTTTGTTCGTCTTGGGTTCGACGCGTGGCCGTCATTACGCGTGGACGTCCGCGAGCGGGCATCGATGCCACCAATCCCGGACCACTTCGCACCAGCATCGGTGGCGATCCCTCTTGCGTTCGGATTCGACCGCATCGATGGCGATGACGCCCGATTTGTCGACCTCCCTCACATCGAGGCGCGGTTGGATCCGCGGCGGCGGGAGGGTCACGGACGGCGCGGCACGCAGTGCGCAACCAACTCGGTGTGGTCGGCGGACCCCGGATGCGCGAGACCGTCGGCCGTGCCCTCCGTTGCGACGTCTGGTCGTTGTGCCGAGCGGGTCACGTGCCGTCGGGTGCGGGCGGAATCGATGCGTCCTGAGCCGGGCGATGGATCCTGCGGCTGAGCACTAGCCCCACCACCAGACCGATCGCCAAGATCAATACGAACGGCCACGGCGGACGCAGCCCTTCCAGCCCCGAGGGCACGTTCATCCCCAGCAAGGCCGCCGCCGTTCCCATCGGCAGGAACACCGCCGCGAGTCGATTGAGGCGCTCGGCCGCCTCGGCACCATCGCGGCTGGCCATCGTGTGGGCGTGCGAGCTGCGGGCGAGGGCGCGGTCCAACGCGAAGCGAGCGTCTCCCGACAGCAACTCTGCTCGCCTCTCCACCGCGTAGGCCAGGTCACGCAGGTCGATGAGCGAGCGGTCGTTGGGACAGGCATCGCGCGCCTGCTGCAGCGTGGAGTGGACGTGCCGCGCCGCCCGAAGAATCGGAGCCAGTCGTTCGAGAATCTCGAAGTGTCCGTCGAGGGGAATCGGCTCCTCGATGCGCTCATCCAGTGCCGACAGCCCCGCCTCGTACTCGTCGATCAGCTCGCGCAGCGCCACCCGCCCCTCGGGCCCATCGACACTGCGCCAGCGCCCGGTGGCGTCCCTCCACACCAGGCAGCCGGTTCGTTGGTCGTCCTCGGGGCCCGGTACGCGATGGACGATGACCAGCAGATGACCGTCGGCTTGCATGATCCGCTGGCGCCCCACGGTGTGCCCGAGCCGGCTGCGGATTGCGACGGGAAGGTCCCAATCGCCGGGCAGCAATTGGTGGTCGGTGTCGAACAGCGCGTCGCCCATCGCCCGAGCATAGGGGATTATTGGGGGCCGGTCCCGGGTCTATGCGTCGAGAACAGCTCGGTCTCGGGCCAAGGAAGCGCGGCGAAGACACCACTACCGAAGCCGATCGGGGTCACCAACGGGCTCAGTTTCAGGGCAGCCGTTGAGTCCGGGACGAACCACAGCTCGGAGACCGACCGTAGCAGAGCGGGGGGTACTGGAACGATAGGCTCGCAGAGCTGCGGAGAGCATGTGATTCAACAGCAACGGTCTCCCCGACTCGAAAGTGATCCCTTGTTCTCGCGCAGTCCGAGCCTGAGCACTACCAAGTGTCTCGAGCCACGCCCCGCCGATGGTATACCCCCGGGAGTGGTGATCCATCTTGCGATCTC
>JAHZJA010000969.1 GCA_022601155.1 Deltaproteobacteria bacterium
CAGCGCACGATAGCGAGCGATGAGCGACACCAGGTCATCGCCCGCCACCGTCGCGGAGTCGGCCTCCCACGGAGCATCCACGCGCCCGGGCGCCTCGAACACGAAGGTGCTGTTGCCAATCGAGAACTCATCGCCAGGGCTCAAGATGTGGCACCAGACCCGATGGTCGCCGACGATCACCCCATTGGCGCTGTCATTGTCCACCAGCACCACACGCCCCTGCATGTCGGCGACCAGCAGGGCGTGCTGGCGAGAGACGGCCGAGTCCAAGATCGTCAGATCGGCTTCACCCGATCGTCCGATCGACATCCGGCCCCGCACTTCGTGGCACGTTCCCCAGATCGGCCCATTGAGGGCTCTGATTGCACCCTGGGCCAGATCGACGATCGGCCGGCATACTCCCGCACCCTCGGGGTGCTCTAGGTTCGGGTCGGAGTTCCTCTTCGCGGTGTGCGTCATCTTCCGTACGGAAAACTCTGCAAAAACCGATCATCCGTCCGCCGCTCAGGGAATTCCGCCAAGGTCTCCCTGATCGAGCGACGACATTGACCGGCACTCGTCTCGCGCTGATACAGATTCGCCGAGACACCTCTGTCATTTCGAGGCACCCGCTGATCCTCAGCGGACACCCCTGCCCACCGGCCTCCTGTCGGCGACGCCCCGGTCGCCGGGTCCGTCGCGAACCATCGCTCGCGCGATTCGTTCGACAACGAAACCCACGGCACAGACCGATCCGCACGGCGGGCCCGTCCCACAAACGCGAGACCGCGATCACACGCGCTACGGGCTGACGTCGATCACCAGCGGCCCGTTGGGCGCGAGGTCGTCCTCGGTCAGCCCGATCCACGCCGGGTACTCGAACTCGTAGCGCTCGGCGCGGAACATGGTGGACGACAGCGTGATGTCCCACGGCACCTTGCCGCCCGCGGTGACCTCGAACAGGCGTCCGTCGGGGCCGCTACACACCAACGTGCGCCCGTCCGCCAGCCGGTCCGCTCCCGAGATGAACGAGGCAAAGAAGCCCCCCACATCCCCGTACGACCACGCCGGATCGACCGGACCCCAGATCGGGCCAACCAGGGGATAGGTGCCATCGGGCTGGACGGGCGTCTCCACCTCCACCACCCGCGAGTAGGGCCGCAGCACGGGATCGCCGTTGTCGAAGATGAGCAGGTTGCCCGCGCCCGGCTTGCCCGCGCTAATCCAGCGAGGGTTGTGCTGGAAGTACAGATCGCGCTCGGGCTCGCCGCCCGCTTGATACGTGGCCGGGTTGCCCCAGCGGTACAGCAAGTCGCCGCCCTGCCCGGCACCGCCGCCCACGCTACCCGCCGCCTCCGCGGTGGTGGTGGAGTGATCGATGATCCAGATCTCCGAGAAGGTCCGCGGGCTCAAGACGATCTGATCGAGGTCGGCGTTGTAGGCAACGGCATTGATGTGGGTCCAGTCCGGTCGCGGCGCATCACCGGGGCGTACCCAGTTGATGTCGATACGCTCGGGACGGGCGGCCACGACATCGAAATTGTCGACCAGCGGATCGAACTCCTGAACCATGTGGTCCCACACATGCCACTCCCACACGATCGTATCGGTCATGGGATCGATCTCGACCAGGTAGTCCGCCCACAGGCCAGCCGGATCCAAGTCGTCCGGATCGCGTCCGGCCTGGATGGCTTCGGCCACCGTATGAATCTCGTAGGCGATCGCCAGCACGTTGCCGTTGGGCAAGCGCTCGATGTCGTGGTGGGCGATGGTCGTGGCGCTCGCGTGCTCGTACTCCCACACCAAGTTGCCATCCCAGTCGTACTCCTGGATGGCACCCCCGACCCCGCTGACCAGCTCCACCGGGGAGTCGAGGATTCGACCCACCCGAAGCAGGTGCCCGTTCTCCAGCAGGTAGGCGGCGTTGGCCGGGAACACGTCGCTCTCCCAGCTGTGGATCTCCATCCCGTCGGCATCCATCAGGTAGGTGAAGCGCGAGTTGAGCGGAGCGAACAAGGTGTACCCGCGCGGGTCCGCGAAGTTCGGCTCCTCGCCCGTGCTCGTGCCCTCGGTCTCCCCCGCGGTGGTGGTCGAGGTCGAGTCGGCACTGCCCGTGGTGCTACCGCTGGACGATCCCGGGCCACCGCTGCTGCTACTGGTCGTGCTGTCGACCGCCCCGGTGGTCATCGGCGTATCGGTTCCAGTGGAGGTCGTCGCCTCCCCGCCCGAGCTGCTGCCGCTCCCGGACGCCGTGTCATCACCGCACGCCCCAACCGCTGCAAGCGACGCCAGGAGCGCCCACCGAGGAGATTTATCGAAGCCAAGCGTCATGAGAGGCGAGGACTGTAACACGGAGGCTCAGCCGTCGAGCGGCGCCACGCGCTACGAGAATATCTGGAGGATGCCCTTGCCCTTGGCGTCGTCCTCGTCCTCGCCGCTGCCCCGAGCGCGCCGCTTGGGTGGCGCGTAGGGCAGATGCCGCAGCGCCATCAGCAACGCGAGACAAGCCTCGGAACGCTCGACATCGGCGTCGGGCGTGAGCCACACGCGCTCGGGGTGGGTGAGCAACGCCGCACAGACAGCGGCCGGCCCTTGCCGAACGTGTGCCATGGGAAGGTTGCGCCCGATGCCTTCGGGATCGAGCTGAAGCTCCACGCGGAGCCGATCGCCAACCCCCGCATCGCTACGGGCGAAGCCGCCTTCGAGGTTGCTGCCCACCAAGCCCTTGGCAGAAAAACGCCAGGCCAGCGGCCCACCGTCGTCCACCGTGCACGACACCGATAGCTGGGTCGACTGCGAGGCGAGCACTCCGTCGAGCACCGCCAGCCCTTCGCGCTGGAAGCGGCTGCGACAGCGCCCCGTCCATGTGCGCCCCTCGGCGGCATGACGCACGGTCACCGCGACCCGATGCTGCGAGATTTCCCGACCATTGCCGTTGATGGTGATCCCGACCGAGCTCCCTTCCCCCGTGTAGGGCTCCTCGGTTCGCTGCACCTTCACCAGCTCGTACGCCCCCAGCGTCACCGGGCGCCGGCCCTTGCGTTGAATGCGGACCGCCTTGGCTCGGAGGTCCGCATCCACCGCCCGATCTTGTCGGCGACGCACGCTCGCGCACCCCAGCGACGTGACCACCAGACATGCGATCGAAAGGACGGCTGCAATGCGACTGTTCATGACGGCTCTCCGGGCACGCAGCCCCCGGCCGCTCCCCGAGACATCAGATGCCGAGCAGGCGCCCGGGTTCGTGACATTCGCCACTGCGGCCGGGTTGGTCGCGAACACGGCGTCGAGACGCCGTCGGCGGAGCCCCTATCGAGGCGCTGGAACCGGTCGGGAGCCGTCTGCCCAGTGCACCGTCATGAGGGGAGCCGGCGTGGATATGCCGTGATGACGCGGAATTGGTAGACCCCTTGCACGATCTCCGTACGGCCGATGACTCTGATCTCGGTCTCTCCCTGCGTGCCAATGATCTCACCTGGCTCGCCGGCATTTCCATAGATTGGTCCGGAGTCTGGTAGCCAGCCGCTCTCCTCGGCTTCATCGACGACCTGTTGGATGTAGGCGGTGATGATCTCGCGGGCTGCCGTTTCGGACCGCGGGGGGTTGTCAAAGCACGTGTCGCAGGCCTCACGCCCTGGTCGCGGGCAGCCGGTCACATGGTCCTGGTAGATGTGCGCCCAGGTATCGTCCGTCACGATCGCCTCGACCTGTGGGGTGTCTACTCTGAAACGCTGGGCGCCAGGCACCGCCCGTTCGGCGTCCATGTCGCAACCGCCAGCCGCAATGGGGAGGGTCAGCAACAGCAGGAGCTTCCACAGAGTATTTTCGTGCATCCGGCTCGAATGTCGTATCGGAGTTCGATTGCGGTTCATGGTTCGTCTCGGGATCCCGACCGGCTGAAGACAGCGGCACTCACAACGAAGCAACCCACATGCCAGCTCCGACGGGCCCGATCGGCGAGTAGCCCCTGGAGCACCTACGAAGTAACTCCAAGCCCCTTTGCCTCTTCAATCGTGCAAGAACCTGCACGTACTGGCGAAGAGCACAGCCCGACCGGTCACCGCGAGTGTGGTGTCGCGTTCCACCACAACGAGTCTCCAGCGTCGAACCTCGATCATGTGCTCCATTCGCGCAACCAAACCGTACGCATTCACGGTTCGATCGGACCGGCCTGGCCCCCATCGTTGGCGGCGCCCTTGTCGTGCTCACCCTCGGCTGCAGGAACGAGGGTTCACAAACCCCTGCGCACTATTCCAACCTCGACGACGGAAGCACCACCGCCCGACCATGGCCGGTGACGACGGCACCCAACCCGATCCCCCGGAGGCCGCGGCACCGTGAGGCGGAAAGATGCGGCGTGGGTCGAACGGACGATCCCGCGCCTACCGGGACGCAAGTCCGAGCGCATCCGCGAGGTGCGACGGCTCGTGTCGGCCATCGAGCAGCTGGACACGCACGACCTCGACGGTCGGCGCATGGTGGCCCATGGCCTGTTGCGGCTCGGGCTCGTGTGGAGCATGTGACGACGTCGACCCCGAGCTCACGGTCCAGCAACCAACCCCGGGGACGGGACCGCTCCGTGATCTTCGTGCTCCCCGGCGGCCTCGGCCAGCCCGAGTCGCCGCGGAACTTCGGACAGCGGAACAGGCATCAGGGACCAGTAGTCCCACTGCCCCATCACATCCACCGTCAGCGTACGTCCGCGAAGGAACGCCGCCAAGACCCGGGCGGGATCGAATGCACCACGGGTCGGCGTCACCATCGGGGGGCTGACGGGCAGCCCGAGGTGGAACGTCGCGAGGGCGACGACGATGAACGCGAACGCATCGCCCTCGCAAAACCCGGCGTAGAACCCAGCGATCTCGCACTCGCCCGCAGGATCGGTGCCATACCCGTTGATGATGTGCATGAGGTCGTGATGGACCATGCGCTCGGGTATGCCCTGCCGCTGGCCGGGAAACGCCAGCCCTCGCTCCACGAACTGGTCGTGGAACCGGCGGCCGAGGGTGCCCTCCGGCAAGGAACCGAGCGCAATGAAGCGCGCCGAGAGCTCGGGATCGGTGTACAGCCCGAGTACGAAGCGCAGCATCTGCAGCAGCCCCTTGATGCCGTCTTCACGCCAGGTTCGCGCGAACAGGCGGCGGCCGTCGGGGGCCCGCGTGTACAGCCGCCGCTTCACGCCCACGATGTTTCCACGGCGCATGGCACCGAGGGCATCGACCCAGGGCGAGCGCACGCCGAGTGCCCGGGCGTAGTCGCGAACGACCGCCTCGGCCCCGCGGTGGATCTCGCCGTCGATGCAGGCCGGAACCACGAGCATGTCCACCAGCATCCGTCGGTCTCGGGGCTCCTCGAATGCAGCGGCGACTCGCTCCGGAGTGGCTCGACGCGGGGTGGAGGCCGACGACGGGATCTCCAGGGTCTCCGCGGCGAGCTCGAGCAACGCGCGCCCGCGCGGACCTGGCGGACCTGCCGCCTCGACGACGGCGCGCACGGCCTCCCACGCGACGGAGGCCCGGGCCTCCGTCAGGCCAAACGCTTGGGCGAGGGTGGTGGCGGGTTCTCGGGCTTTGGTTTTCATTGAGTGATCACTCAGTTGAGTACTCACTCAATGTAGCGGCGGTCGCCAGTCCACGCCAGCACTGATCGACCCAGTGCAGGGAGAAATCCGCGGCCTTGCGTCGCCAGGTCCGCGGTGAGAGGTCCCGATGCTGACCGAAGAAGTACAGGAACCCCCCGAAGAACCCCTCGACGGCGACCGATAGGTTCGCGTCTTCGCGCAGCTCACCCCGCCGGACGTGTGTCCGCAAGATCTTCACGAGCGCCCCGAGCATCATGGCGTTGCCCTGTTGGAGGCGTCCCCGCAGAGGAGCGTTGATCTGGGCTTCGGCCTGCATGAATCCGATGAAGGCCCGCTCCGTGGCATCGATGTCCGCGAGGCCCTTGGCAATCGCCAGCAACAGTTCTCGCGCACTGCCGTGCTCGGCACGCAGGATCCCGACGACCCGGCCAGCAAATGTCTGATGGCGCGTGGCGACCGCGAGCAACAGCCCGTCCTTGGTCCCGAACTGGTGGAAGATGAGCCCCTCGGCGACGCCCGCGGCCTTGGCGATCTTGGCGGTGCTCGTGGCCGCGTAGCCGTGCTCGCAAAAGAGCTCCAGCGCGGCCGTCATCACGCGCTCACGACGAAGCGCGGCTTGCTCGGCTCTCGATCCCCCCGAGGGAGGCTCCGACGTCCGACCACTCTTGCGACGGGATCGACCTCGGGTACCCACTCGACGACACTAGGAGCCAGGCACGCGCACGGCAAGCCCGGACCCGTCGTTGGAGCATGGGTCGACGGAGCTGGGCCTCCGTGGACCTACGATGCGTCATTTCGTCGTTGGATCTCGACGGGGTCTTTGGCCAGACGCCATCGACCGTCGGGCTGCTCGACCCAC
>JAHZJA010000970.1 GCA_022601155.1 Deltaproteobacteria bacterium
ACATCACAGCCCATCGCGTGCGCCCATATGCCAGACACCCGACAAGGCGCCCTCGCCTGCGACTCCGATGACCCAGCCACTGCTGGAAGCCGTGCCTCCCGAGCTGCCGTGGTCGCGAAATCGAGGGCGCTTCCCCGACCTGCTCGGGGCGCAACAACCGATGGAGTACGAAGCCTCCCGCCGGGCCAACGGGGCCTTTGCACCGACGCGAACCACTGCCGCCGAACGAGCGTCATCTCGATGTCGGCGGCGATCTCGATGCGTGACGGCCGTCGTCGCTGGGCCCACCAAGACCGCGGTCGCGTCTCCATCGGCCAGCGGTATCCCACCTTGCTCAGGGCCCCGGCTGCATGGTCTAGTGAAGATGCGAGGACTGTGGACGATGCCGGGCTCACTCAACGACAAAGACAAGAAGAAGATCCAAGACGCCTTCGAGAAGGCGGCGCTCGACGCTGGCTACAAGATGAAGGTCCGCGCCGACTTTGGAGACGAGCTGCGGTTCTCGGACTTCGCCAAAGACATGGGCTCCAACCTGGTGATCAACTCCGTGCTCGAGCTGGCCACCCACGAGCTTCGCCGCCGAGGGATCAAGCTCAAGCTCGGTGACGGGGGCTCCATTGGCGATTGGATGCCCGACCGCTACGCACTGGTCGTGGGTGACAAGCGGGTCTACGGCGCCGTCACCTGGGAGTTCTAGCCCGAGCCCGAGACCTCGCGACACCTGTCTTCACAGACGCGGATGGGCTCGGCAGGCCCGACGACGCAGCAGGAGAATTGGACCGCGCGTCCGTATCGTGAACGAGAACGGCGTTCATGCAGCAGTCGTGAACGATTCGATGGCGCAGTCCAACCAGGCTGAATGGAATTGCCGACGATGGGCACTCTCTCCGTGAAGCGAGAGTCCATCATGAGCACACCCCAGCCGCACCCAACCGCCCACGCCCCGATCGCGACCAGCTCTTCAGTAGTGGACTTCGGTCTGCGTGCCTGGGCATTTCGCGTGGGGTGGTGCCAGCTGTCGATACTCCTACTGGTGGCCTCGCCCGTGTTCTTGCTCGGCGCGCTGTCGGGCGGGGTGTATCTCGCGTCGATCCTCACCATGGTGTGGTTTGCCCTTCGGCTCGCGGACGAAGATGCCGCGTGGGTCTCCGATGAAAAGCGTCGTCCCGCGCCGCCGACGACAGAACGACCGCGTGGGAGCCGATGAACACCAAAGGCATCGGGGGCTGCTAGGCTCGACTTTGGCGGTTTTCCATGCGCCATGACACCGCCCCCGACCGCTGTGGCAGTGTTGTCGCTCCTCGACGCAGGACCCGATACGCCTTCGAAGCGCAGCCTCGCCAGGCAGCTGCCGCTGACGGCGTTGTGGCCCATGGAAAACCGCCAGAGTCGAGTCTAGGTCTCGAGCTCCGGGCGCTGGAACCACTCGGCCCCGCACGCGATCGCGTGGCGCTCCAGCGCTTGGTCGAGCGCATCCATGTCGACCGAGCCCGAAGACTCGGGCCACAGGTTGTCGATCACCAGCCCACCATCACGAACGCTGCCCTCCAACCGTCCGACCAACTTCCCGCGGTGCAGCAGCGGGCACACGTACCAGCCCCACCGACGCAGCTTTGCCGGCTTGTAGACCTCCCAGATGTACTCGAACCCGAAGATGCAGGCGACGAGCTTGCGATCCCACAGGAGAGGATCGAGCGGACCGACAATGCGAAGCTTGCCGTCGTCGCGCAGGCGGGGGCGATCGAGAAAGCCGGCCGGCGCCAGGTAGGTTCTCCGAGAGCCTTCGATCTGGACCTGTTCGAACACGCCCTCCTCGACCAGCTCGTCGGGCAGTGAAGACTTGAACACCGACTCGAGCATCGACCAGCACGGCCCGGTGGCGCGGGCGAGCAAGCCCGCCGCCTCGACACGCTCCCGCAGCGCCCAGCGACCGAACGACTCGGCGACCTCTTCGTGCGCCACCACAGGTAGAGCGCGGGAGGGAATCTCGTAGCGCTTGCCACCGCTGGTGCGCTCGTGCACCACGAGGCGACAGCGGTTCCACAAGATCTGCAGCGCCATCGATGTCATCGATGACGTTCCCTTCCAGCCGGACCAGTCGGTCGGTACCACCCGACCGCGGTCCTCGAGCTCCGAGGACGTGCTCGGACCTCGGTGCTCGATCTCGGCCACGATGGCATCGAGGACCTGCGGCGGCACCTGCCGCGTCCGCTGGCTGAGCCGCCACCACGGGGTCTGAGCCGCCTGGTCGCGGTAGAAGGGAAACGCGCTCGCGGGGAGGATGCAGCGCTCCTTGGCAAAGTGCTCGAAGCCGTGGCCCTTCAGCGTGGCGCGATAGACATCACCCCGCTCGATGTCTTCGACGCGTGCGAGCGCGACCAGGTCCGCGTTGGTCCCCATGGGATCGAGCGGATCGAGCTGAATGCAACGGAGGGACGCCAGGGTGTCGCGCACCCCGGCCAGGCCGCGCCGCCGGGCCATGCGTCGCAGACCCAGCTGCGTGAGCAGGTAGGCGCGAGCGTCCTTGGGGCTGATGATCCGCGGGGTCGCCATCGACCGGCCGGTTGTACCCGATCTCCGTTGCATCACTGGCGGACGATCGCCCGATGCTCGGCCGCGGTGCAGAGCAGCCGAGCGAGCGCCAGCGCGATGCCGCTACCGTCTCGGCTGCCCCGTACGGATGTCGGCTCTTCGCCTGGGGCGCTCCACTCGGAATCGTAGCCGAGCAGCGCATCGAGCCCGCGCTCGGGCGTGGAGCTCGGGCCTGCCCAGGGCTCCAGGGCCCGGCTGTCCAACGTTTCCACGACACGGCCGGACCGAGGCCACGGCGGTGCCTCCATGGCGCTGACGCCGTTGTGCGACGCGCAGGCACGTTCACGAGACTCTGAGAGCGTCCCCTCGTGAGGCCGACGACGGCATTTCCCGCCGCCGGGTCGGCCCCCGCAGCACTCCCCGCTATGATGGGGACACGGTAGACCCCCCCACCCATGCCGGCGCCCCGCTGAGCGGACGGCGCCCGCCCTCCATCGACGGCTCCGACCCTGGAACCGTTGCCGGGCGCTATCACATCGAAGCAACTCTCGGCCGCGGGGCGATGGGCGAGGTGCTCCGTGCCCACGACTTGCAGATGGACCGGCCGGTGGCGCTCAAGCGTTTTCGCCTGGGACCCGGCAAGAAGGACGACCGACTCCGTTTTCGTCGCGAGTTCCACACCCTGGCTCGGCTGGCCCATCCGAGGATCGTGGAGGTCTACGACTACGGTGTCGACGACGGCAAGCGGCCGTTTTACACGATGGAGTTGCTCGACGGCAGCGACTTCAGCGAGCAAGCGCCGCTGCCCTGGCCGCGTGCATGTGGGCTGCTCCGCGATGTCGCCTCGGCGCTGGCGTTCCTGCATGCACGCCAGCTGCTCCATCGTGACATCGCGCCCCGCAACGTGCGGTGCACCGAGGACGGCCGCGCCAAGCTGCTCGACTTCGGGATGCTCGCCACCATGGGCATCTCGCATGAGGTCGTGGGCACGCTGCCCTCGATTCCGCCAGAGATGCTGCTCGGGCTGCCGATGGATGGCCGCGCCGATCTGTTCGGCCTCGGTGCGCTGGCCTTCTGGTTGCTCACCGGTCGCCATCCGCAGCGTGTGCGCAGCCTCGAAGATCTGATGCGCAACGGTCGACGGCCCCCGCCGCTGCCGTCGTCGATCGTGCCCGAGATCCCAGCCGCGCTCGACGACCTGGTGTTGTCGCTGCTGTCCCCCGAGCCCTTGGGTCGCCCCTCGCTGGCCGCCGAGGTCATCGACCGACTGGGCGCCATCGGAGAGCTGCCACCCGCACCCAAGCTCGAGGCGGCCCACGGCTATGTGCGCAGCGCGGGCCTGGTCGGGCGCGAGCGCGAGATGGAGCTGGCCCGCAAGCGCATCGAACGAGCGGTCGACGGTCACGGCGGCTCCATTCTGATCGAGGCGCGCTCGGGGATGGGCAAGACACGGCTGCTTCGAGAGATCGAGCTCGAGGCCAAGCTCGCCGGGGCCTCGGTGCTCCACGGCGAAGGCGGAGCGGCCGGGCCCTACGCGCTGGTGCGCGAGCTGGCCCGTCAGCTCGAGCGCCGCGGCCGTCGCAACAACAGCGCCCAGCATGCCGCGCTGGTCGATCGCCTCCTGCCCGACCCCACCGCCGAGACCGGTGACGCCAGCGAGCGTGCGGGCCGAGACCACCGCGAAGATCGAGCCGCGGTGCAGGCTGCGTTCGGCGACTGGCTGGTGGCCTTCGCCGCCCACCGCCCGTTGGTGCTGGTCCTCGACAACCTCCAGCGCGCCGACGAGGGCTCGGCCGCCGTACTCGCGGGGCTCTCCCACATCGCCCCAGATCGGTCGTTGCTGCTGGTGGGGGCGCTGCGCTCGGACGAGACCAGCCATGTCGGCGGGGCCCTGTCTCACCTGCGGGCCCGGGCGACCGTGTTGCGCCCCCGGGGGCTCGGGCGCGAGGAGGTCACCGCCTTGGTCGCCAACACCTTCGGCGCCGTCGACAACCACGCATCGTTTGGCGCCTGGCTGCACAAGACCGCGGGCGGCAGTCCGCTGCACTGCACCGAGCTGGTGCGCAGCCTCGTCGAGCGAGGTGAGCTGCGCTACGCCGAAGGGTTCTGGGACATCCCTCAGCACATCGACGCCGAGGGCCTTCCGCAGGCGCTCGAGCAGACCCTCGACACCCGCATCGACGCGCTCCCGCCCGCTGCCCTCGCCCTCGCGCAGTCGCTTGCCGTCCACGGCCACGAGACGGGACTGGCCCTGTGCGTGGCGCTGGCCCATGCGCTCTCGGAGCAACAGGTGTTCGCGGCGATCGACACCCTGGTACGCGAGGAGATCATCATCGGTGCGGGGGAGCGCTATCGACTGCGCCACGATGGATTGCGCGAGGCACTGCTGCGCAGCCTGGATACCCCGCAGCGCGAAGCCTTGGAGCTGCATGTCGGCGAGACGCTGGCCGCCGACGGCAGTGTGAGCGCGGAGCACGAGGCCCAGATCGGCTGGCACCTGCTGCGCGGTGGTGACCGGGAACGGGGATCGAAGATCCTGTCTCGGGCCGGACGAAGGCTGTTCGAGGCCACCTCGTTCGAGGACTGTGTCGCCCCCCTCGAAGCCGCGCTCGCAGTCTTCCAAGACCAGGAGCCACGCTCCGCGCGGGTGGCCGAGATCGCCTACATGTTGGTCGCGGCCGGCTTCTACTGCGATCGCGAGGTCAACGAACGACACCGCGATCGAGCGATCACCGCGTTGGCCCATCACAGCGGCATCGCTCGCGCCAGCCGCTGGTCGCGGTGGCTCGGCCGGAGGTTGGGCTTGGGCCTGGCCGTGCTCACCACCATCGTCCAACGCGTCTTCGACCGTCGCCGGATCCCGTTCGTCACGGCCCTCGATTTCTACCTGCGTGCGGTCGTCTACTCCGCGGGAACCTCGGGGTTCTCGTTCGACACCGAGAGCCTCCGCCAAAGAGGGGCCGACCTCGACGCCGTGCGATCGGTCCGTCATCTGTTCGTGCGCACGGCCGTCGGATTGGTCGACAACCTGCTGCACTTCAACCTCGGCCGGATCGCGACGCTGCTCGAGTCCAGCGCACGCAACCTGGCCGGGATGGGCAACCAGCGGCGCTGGCTGAGCGCCGAGGAGCGGGCGATCACCATCGGCGGCTCGCGATTCCAGCGAGCCCTGGTCGCCGCCCGGGTCGGCAACCTCGAGACCCTCGACGAGATCGAAGCCCTGGAGCAGCTCGGCCCGCGGATCTGGACGATCGGCGGGCTCCAGGCCCGCACCTACTATCACCTGTGGCGTGGCGAGACGGCCGCGGCTGCCCGCATCTGGAAGCAGGCCGAGCTGGAGTTCGTCCGGCTCGGCTCGCTATGGCAGCTGTACGCCATCCATCACTCCTCGGCTGCCCTCACCTATGGCTATACCGACGACATGCTGGGGCTTCGGCGCTGCATCGAGGCGCTCGACCGCCAGGTCGCGTCGGGCCTGGGCTTTTCGTCCTACCTGGCGCTCGCCAAGGCCGAGCACGCACGCCTGCGGGGTGAGAACACCGAGGCGCTGTCGCTCATCGACGAGGCGCTCGCCCTGCTGCCCGAGGGCGAGGGCATGCCGCGCCCGTGGGCACTGACCGCGCGGATCGATGTCCTGCTCGCCGCCGGGCGTCTCGACGAGGCGGCGCAGGCCGGGCAACGAGCCCTGGCGCACGCTGCCGACCCCGAGTTTGGCCAGGGCAACTTTCGGTGCCGAGCCCAGCGAAGCCTCGCGCTCGTCGAGGCCGCGAAGGGCAACCACGCCGCCGCCTCTGCCCGCCTCGACGCTCTCATCGAGGACGCGCTCATCATCGACAATCCCTTCATCCTCGGTGCCGCCCACGAGGCGCGGGCCGAGGTCGCGGCCGCGATGGGCCAGCCCAACACGGCACGAGAGCACGCCGACCGGGTCGAGGCCTGCTTCGTCCCTACCCGTAACCCGGTGCTCGTGGCCCGCTATGAGCGCCTGCTTCGGCACATCGGCACCGCGCCCCAGCCCTCCACCGCCGACCCCAGCTCCAGCCAGGTTGCGACCGCGGTGTTCGAACCGCAGACACAGGGTCACACCATCGGCGACGCCATCTCGTTGCTCTCCGCGTGCCGCACCGCCGACGAGCGAGCCGAGCAAGCCCTGGCCACCCTTCGCGAGTCGGTGGGCGCCAGCGCGGGCTTCTTGTTCCTGCTGCACGAGGGCGAGCCTCTATTGGTCGCCCCCTCGGCGGGTGCCGAGCCGCCCACGGGGGTCAGCGACGCGGTGCGCGAGCGGCTCGCGACGGTGATGGAGATCACCGAAGAGGGCACCACGCTCCAGCATGCACGCTCGGGCTGGGTGCACGTGCTGCTGTTCGCCGAGATCGAAGACCGCGAGCGCGTCGTGGGTGCGGTGGTCTTGCGCATCGAACCTCCCGGCCGCATGCCTCCCTCGGCGCTGCGCTTGGCGATCGGCCAGCGACTGTACGAAGAAGGTGATGTCTCGTTGCGGCGCGACCGCACCGCCTGAGTGTCACAGCGATTGTCCGGCGAAAGGTGGTACACCAATTGGTGATGACGTCACGACTCCAACGAACCCTGGCTGCCGCAATTGCGGGGCTGGGGCTCGGTTGTTCGCTGACGTTTCCGTGTGAGACCGACGCCCAATGCACGCGGAACAGCACGCCAGGAGTCTGCCAAGCCTCCGGCTACTGCAGCTTTCCCGACCAGCAGTGTGAGTCGGACCAACGCTACGGCGAGCTCGCGCCCCGAGGCTTGGCGGGCACCTGCGTGCCGGTTGCAGGGACCGAGTCGGGCTCGGGATCCGGCACCACGGGCTCGGGCACCACGGCAGCCCCGATGTCGAGTGGGGGCACCACCGTCACGCCCCCGAGTACCGGCTCGCCTGGCACCACGGTCACGCTCGACGGCACCAGCACCGCGAGCGACGGCTCCACCACCCAGGGCGAAGGCTCCTCGAGCACGGGTCGACCCCCCGTGTGCTGCCATGGCGATTGCCCCGATGCCTGCGCGGGGGCCTGCAACCCCGTGCAGTTCGCTGGGCCCGCGATGGACAGCGAGGCCGTCGACGTGGTCGTCGTCGACCAGTGGGTGGTGTGGTCGACAGGAATCGGCTCGACCCTACGGATCACCAGCATCGAGCCCGGACTCGATGGGCTACTCGCGGCCGTGCCCGACAACGTCTTCGTCTCGCAGCTCGCCGCCGATGACACCCACGTGTATTTCGTGGACTTCATGGGTCCCACGGTAAGGCGTGCTTCCGTCCCCGACGGCACCGTCGAGCTGGTCACGCAGGTCACGGAGGGCCAGGCCAACTTCGGCGATCTCGTCGTCGACCAGACGCACGTCTACTTTGCGATGCTCGGCAGCGGCGGCGTGTGGCGGGCGGCCAAGGACCTGTCCGATGTCGACGCAGCCGAGCCGTTTGCCGATGACCTGTTGCCCTTCGACATCGCGCTCGATGCGACCCACGCCTACTGGATCGACCTGGACACCGACCAGATCCATCGGCTTGCCCTCGCCCGCGCCGGGAACAACGGCGCCATCGAGAGCATCCTCGACTCCTTCGTGCTGCGGGCCCTGGTCGTCGACCAGACGCACGTATTCGTGGGCAACGGCAGCGACATCGTGCGCCTCGACAAGGACGGGACCAACCCACTGACCCTCGCCAACGGAGCGGGTCTGGTCTGGGACATGGCCTTCGACGAAATCCACGTGTACTGGACCACCGATGGCGGCAACACCGTGGAGCGGGTCCGCAAGGACGGTACGGGGACCAGCGAGGTGTTGGCCGTCAGCTCCAGTCCGCAGGGGCTGAGCCTCGATTGCGCCACGCTGTACTGGACGGAGGCAGGCACGGCCACCGTCCAAGCCATGGACAAGTAGCGGTTCGCGACCACCGCCACGACCACCGCGGGTATCCTCCGCCGTGATGCTTCGTCCCGCTCGGCTCGCGACCCTGTGCTCCCTCGTCTTCGCCCTGTCGTGCGCCGCCGATGAGCCGCCGCCGCTCATTCCACCGCCCGGCGCAGACCGGGCCCCCGCGAGCTCGGACGACGATGACTTCGACGATGACTTCGAGGACGAGGTCGTCGAGATCCCCACCGTAGACGGCGACGCGACCGTGCAGGCGCTCGTGCGGCTCGGACACACCGACAACCACGTGATGGACCACCTGCGGCACCTCACCGAGGACATCGGCCCTCGCCTCACCGGGTCTCACGCGCTGATGGACGCCGAGCGTTGGTGCCTCGGCGAGCTGACCAGCTGGGGCCTGGAGGCGCGACTCGAGCGTTGGGGCGAGCTTGCCGTGGGCTTCGATCGAGGACCCTGGTCGGGCGGCATGGTCTCGCCCGAGCGCATCGACTACGACTTCATCACGCCCGCATGGACGCCGGGTGTGCTCGATGCGGTGCCCGGCCCCGCCGTGCGCTACCCCAAGTCCGTCAAGGACGCCAAGGCCCGCCGCAAGTCGCTCGAGGGCGCCTGGGTGGTCCAGCCACGCGAGCTCGACCTGCCCCGCAAGACGCGAGAAGCGATCGCCGCGGTGCTGGAAGACGCAGGAGCGGCCGGCGTCGTCCGAGCCGACCGTGACGAGGAAGGCAAGCTGGTCCACACATGGGGACGGCCCGGCATCGACTGGGAAGCGCTGCCCGGCCTCGTCACGGTGGTGCTGCGCAACGACCATCATGCCGATCTGCTCGGGCGCCTCGGGGGCGAGACCCCGGTGCAGCTGGCTTTTTCGATCGACAACCGGTTCTTCCGAGGCCCCGTCCCCCAACACAACGTCGTGG
>JAHZJA010000082.1 GCA_022601155.1 Deltaproteobacteria bacterium
GCGATGATGCCCCGCACCGACCACAGCAGCCGCTGGGACGACGCATCACCCGGAAGCAGCTCGGCCGCGGCCTCGGCGTGGCGCAGCGCCTTGCGGGCGTTCTCCAGGCTCCCCCCTTCGGACGCGTGCCACTGCGCCAGCCCGGCCCAGGCTGCGACGGCCGTCCCGTGGTCCCGCTGCCCGGCCGCCAGCAATGCCGACTTTTCCAGGTGTTCGATGCCCTGCGCCGCGTCGCCGCCCTGTACCAACAACAGCCCGAGCCGGTACCGCAACCTGGCCTCGAGCTCCGCATGACCGGCCGCCTCCGCGCGCGCCACCAGGGCCTCCCCGCGCACGAGCGCCTGCTCGAGCTGCCCTGCCTGCGCCATTCCCTTGAGCCTCGCGACCTCGGTCGACAGCGCGCGATAGCTGGGCTCGTCGTGCTTGGGCTCGCTCGGCGGAGGATCGAGGCAACCTGCGGGTGGGGATAGCTGATATACGGCCGACAGTGCGGTCGACACCATCCTCGCGTCGGCCTCGGTGAAGGCGTCGAGCACCGCCTCGGCCTCGGCTTGGCGCTCTTCCAAGCATCGCTCGATTGCACCGAGCCGCTCCGCCGAGGCCCGCCCCTGCTCACGCTCGTCGCACGCGGTCGTCCACGTGTGTTGGGTCCGCTGGTCGCGGGCCTGCAGTCGTTCGCCGACACGGTCCGCCGTCGTCGCGCCCAGAGCCGAAGACGCCGCGACGAAGGTCTCTCGCACGCCAACGGCGCGGGCCTCGGTCCACAGCGGGGCGATCGTTCCGTCCTTGCAAGCCTGGGTACCCACCCCCACCACCGTCGCCGCCGCGGCCACGGTGATGGTGACGGCGCCCACCCAGGCCAGGATCCGGCGTGTGCGGCGTGGAGGCTTCAGGCACCGCTCCAGCGCGCCGACCACCTGCGTCATGGAGGCGAATCGGTCGTCGGGATCCGGCGACAAGCCGCGCCGCACGATCGCGTCGACCTCCACGGGAACATCCCGTCGCTCGACAGGCACCACATGACCCGAGGTCTTGGCCTCCTGGAGGTCCGACAGCGTCGTCTGGGGAAAGGGGCGCTCACGATAAAGAGCCTCGAACAACGCGACGCACAGGCTGTACTGGTCGGCGCGCGCATCGATCTCCTGGGCCGCGTGCTGCTCGGGCGCCATATAGGGAGGGGTCCCCAACACCCCGCCGGTCTCGGTCAGCCCGGTGAGCGGGGCGTAGTCTGCCTCGGGATCCGATGCGCTGATCGTCGCCGCGGACCAGCTCGGCTGGTCGCCCCGCACCAGCCCGAAGTCGAGAACCCGCACGCGTCCTCGCTCGTCGAGCATCACGTTGCTCGGCTTGAAGTCGCGGTGGACCAACCCGTGACGATGGGCCGCCTCGAGCCCTCGCGCCGCCTGGAGATAGACCTCGATCACCTCCGTCCAAGCCCGCTCGGGATTCCACCACTTGTGGAGATCGAGCCCATCGATGAGCTCCATCACGATGTAGATGGCGGGGCTCTTGTCGGGGCCGTCGCGGTGGACCCCCACGTCGTAGATCTCGATCACGTTGGGGTGCTCGACCTTGGCCATGGCCTGGGCCTCGCGCAGCATTCGCTCCCGCCACTGCGTGCCCCGCTGGTCGGCGCGCAGGAGCTTGATCGCCACCTCGCGACCCAGCTCCGGATCACGCCCGCGGTAGACCACCCCTGCGCCTCCCGATCCCAGGCGGCGCAGCACCTCATAGCGACCGATCGTCTGGAGCTCGCCACGCTGGCCGAACAGCCCCGCCTGGAGCGACGACAGCAGGCGCCCCACCCCGGTCACCTCGTCCTCCGCGCCCGCGGCAAACACACGGGAGGTCGTGCCGCCCGGATCGGCATCGACGGTGGAGGTCACAGATGACGGCGGCTCACCCAACGTTGGCGCCAAGCGTAGCATCCCGCCCGAAGGCCGCCGTGCCGATCTACAGCCCCAGGGACCGCCGTAGTCGTCGTGCGGTCTGGCGCGACACCGGGACCTCTTCGCCCGTGCGGGTGACCGCCAGGTATCCCCCCGAGTCGGTCGGCCGCAGCAGCTGGACCTCGTGGAGATTGAGCAGCGCCCGCCGATGGGCTCGGACGAACCGGTCGGTGGGCAAGCGCTCGGTCAGCTCCTGCAAGCTGGCGTCGGTGAGATGCCGATCGCCATCGCGTGTGACCAGCGTGACCAGCGTGCCATCGAAGACCGCGTGACTGATGCCCGTGGGGTCGAGCAAGACAACCCCTTCGCGCGTCGTCACCGGGAGCCGAGCGAGGTCTGCCGTGCCCACCGCCTCATCGCGGTTCGCTTCGCGCCGGGCTGCGACCACCGTGCGAGCCCGGTCGATCGCCTTGCCCAGTCGCCCCGCCTCGATCGGCTTGAGCACGTAGTCCACCGCGCCCAGCTCGAAGGCATCGACAGCGTGCTCGGGATGCGCGGTGGCAAAGATCACATAGGGCGCAGGCTTGGGCAGCAGCGCGTGGAGCTCGAGACCGCTGAGCCCAGGCATCTGGATGTCGAGCACGAGCACGTCGACGGGCTCGGCCTGCACCGTGGACAGCACTTGCTCCGCATCGGCATGGCAGTCGAGCAGCTCGACCCCGGGCATCGCGGACAGCAGCCGCGTCAGACGCTTGCGTGCGATCAGCTCGTCGTCGGCCGCGAGCACACGCAAGGCCGGAGCAGTAACGGTGGAGGTGGCGTCGTTCATGCGTTGACGTGGGGCATGGGGATATCGAGAGGGATTTGGATGCAGGCCACCGTCCGGCCATCGCGCTCGCCGATGCTGAGCGACGCCGCACCACCGTAGGCATGAGCCAACCGGCGACGA
>JAHZJA010000971.1 GCA_022601155.1 Deltaproteobacteria bacterium
TCCCACATTTTGCTGATGTACCAGGGCTCGATGCGGTCCACCGCAACCCGCTCTCAGGCCGAGGCACAGCAACAAATTGCACAAATTGCAGGCGAGGTCGAAGGCGGGGCGGACTTTGCCGACTTGGCGCGCAAGCACTCCGACTGCCCGTCGTCGAGCAAAGGTGGCGACCTGGGCTCGTTTGGTCGCGGCCAGATGGTGGGCCCGTTCGAGGATGCCGCCTTTGGCATGGAGGTGGGACAGACCAGCGGTGTCGTCGAGACCCCGTTCGGCTACCACCTGATCCAGCGTACGGGCTGAGATGATCTACAAGATCTGCTCGACCGAGGCCTGGGCGGCGTGCCAGAAGTCTGGGCACCTGCCCTGGGCGGAGGTCGATCGACGCGATGGCTTCGTCCATCTTTCGGCGCGCAACCAAGTGGAGCAGACCGCGGCCAAGCACTTTGCTGGTCAGACGGGGTTGATGATTCTAGAGGTCGACCCCGACGCGTTGCCGACCGACGCCCTGCGCTGGGAAGTGTCCCGCGGGGGCGACAGGTTCCCGCACCTGTACGCCGATCTGCCGCTGTCGGCGGTGAGCAGCGCACGCCCCGCGCCGTTGGACGCCGACGGGATTCCGCAGCTATGGGGCGCCACACAGACACCTGCGGCCGATCTCGACGCATCGTAGATCCACCGCCGCCCTCGCCCGTTGGGGGGAAGCGATGCGACTTCCTTCCAAGCTTCTGAGTCGGGTTCGGGTTGGCATGGGCGTGGGTGCCGTCGTGCTGGCGGGATGTGACCTCGTCGCGGATGCCAAGGCCAGTGTTTTTGGCGAGGACGAGGTGGTCGCCACGGCTCCGCAGTCCGAGGCGGTGGAGGCCGCGACGAGGGCCGAGCCGCCGCCCGAGCCGATGCTGCTGTCGCGTGGCGTGGGTGATGTGGTCGAGCGAACCCTGGACAAGCCCAAGCCCGTGGTGGTCGAGCCGGTCAGCACGGTGGGGCGCGCGTTCCATCGCCCCGGGGTCGAGCCGGTCGCGAGTCGGAAGTTCGTCCCCTACGAGTCCAAGACCACGCCACGGACCCGGCGATCCCGCAAGGCCCGGTCCGCCGATGCGCCCTGCAATCCGGGCTCGAGCAAGTCCAAGCCCGTCGGGCGCAACAGCGGCTGGGATTGCCCCGCCTGCGGCCGAGGCTGACGGGACCACGCGTGGCATCCTGACCACGGCTCATGGTCCACGTTGGTCTCTCGCTGATGATCGAGGAGTCGTTTCGGCTCGCCGCCTTGCCGCTGCTCGAGCGGGGGGTGGTCGATGCCCTCGAGTACAGCTTCGAGATCGGCTGGGGGCGCGTGCCCGTGCCCGACTGGGCGGATGCGTTGCTCGACCACTACGCCGAGGCGGGCCGCCTTTGGGGGCACGGCGTCACGATGTCGCCGTTGTCGGTCGAGGCCCCGCATCAACCACAGTGGCTTCGGCGGGTGCGGGCCGAGTGCGCTCGCCGGTCCTACGTGGCGGTGTCGGAGCACTTTGGCTTCATGGTCGCGGGGTCGCTCGATGGAGGTGCACCGCTGCCGCCGCCCCCCGGGCCGGGCACGGTACGCACTGGCGTCGCCGCCCTGCGCCGGCTGGCCGAGGCCACGGGGACTGCGGTCGGTCTGGAGAACCTCGCCTTGGCTCTGTCCCCTCGTGATGTCGCAGCCCAGGGCCCGTTGCTGGGCCAACTGCTCGACGAGGCCCCAGGATATCTCGTGCTCGACCTGCACAACCTGTACTGCCAGGCGGTCAACTATGGCGTCGATGCGCACGCACTGCTGTCGACCTATCCGCTGCACCAGGTGCGCTGCATCCACCTGTCGGGTGGCAGTTGGTCGGCGCGGCTCGATGGAGCATCGGGGGCCAAGGGGTTTCGTCGCGATACCCACGACGACGACGTTCCCTCCGAGGTCCACAGCTTGCTGCGACATGCCCTGCCGCTGTGCCATGACGTCGAAGTCGTCGTGCTCGAGCGGCTCGGGCCCACCCTGGATGATCCGGGGTCGGGTGCACGGCTTCGCGAGGACTTCATGCGGATTCGCCAGGCCGTGCAGGAGGTGGCGACGGATGGATGAGGCGACGCTGGCGTGCTACCAGCGGGAGCTGCTGACCCGGCTACGGGCCGGGCAGTCACCACAGGCCATCGCGGCTGCACTGCAGGCGGATCCTCGCTTCGCGGCGTGGCGCGACGACCTGGACGCCCTCGACCACGACGCGCTGGGCGTCGCCGTCGAGTTGGTCGCGAAGTGGTCGCCCCAGGGCTGAGCAGAGACGCGCTCAGCCCACGAATGGGGTGTCGGCGTAGCAGACCACGGCGTCGGCACGGACGCACATTTGATCGACGCAGTCGAGCCCATCCCCGCAGACCCCCGCGCACGCTTCTCCTGCACGAGGTCGGGCCTCGCACACCCCGGCCGGACAGTTGCCGCTGATGCACTGAGCGTGGCCGGAACACAGCGCGCCGAGGCCCTGGGGGCCGCGACAACGCAGCTCGCTGGCGGGATCGGTGGCGTCGACGGGCTGGCAGTCGAGCCCTTCGGCACACACGCCATCGGGGCACGGCTCGTCCTCGGCCGGGCGTAGCTCGCAGATCCCTTCTTGGGGCTCGCACCAAAGGCCCTCCATACAGCCGACGTTCCAACAATCCTCGCCGAGCTGGGCACGCGCGGGGTCGTTGGCGGGATCGCAGGGGTCGGTGCACGTGCCCCCCTGGCAGCGGAGGCCTTGCGCGCAGTCGGTCACGCCGCTGCCCTGAACCTCGCACGATTGCCCGACTTGCTGGGTACCCACCCAGTAGTTGCACGGACGAACGCACTGGTCGGCGTTGGGTGCCTCGAAGTCGGAGGCACAGCCCAGCTGCGCTGCGAAGTCGACCAGCTTGCCCAGACAAGCGGGATCGTACTGCAGGCCGAGGCCTTGGTACTGCTCCCGCATGGGGATCGAGTCGAGCTGGTCCTGGAACAGACCGGCCTGCTCCTCGCACTCGTCGATCGAGGCAAAGCTGGTGCCCTGAGAGCAGGGGCAAGAGAACATCCGCGCGCAGACCTGCTCGGTCAGCACCCGCTGCACGTCGTCGAGTTCGACGCGGCTGGGAGCGGGCTCGGGATCACAGGCGCCGAGCCCTAGGCTCGACAACAGGACAATGCACGGTGACAACCGAGCAAGAACGCCAACCACCATGTTGTTACTCACCTCGAACGCAAGAAAAGACAGTGCTAAGGGCAGCGGACGATCCACAGGCCGCCGTAGAGGTCACAAGCCTAGCACCGCCGCCCGGTGGAGGCCCGTGAAAGGTTGGCCCCCGACCTCACGGCTCCGGGATGAGCTCCTCGGACCCGAGTGGATCGTCGGGGTGGAGCTCTCTCCATAGCGGCGAGAGCTCGACGGGAGGGCGCGGAGGCGGTGTTTGCTCGTCCCAGTGTGCGCTCGATGCCAGGTCGCGCAGTGTGACAACGATGTCATAGACCAGCCCCTGCGGTCGACCGAGCGTGCAGTGGACCAGCTTGCGACGGCCGTGCGCGACGACGAGCACGATGACCTCCGCAGCATCTCGAACGCCCGTGTTGGCGCAGCGGATCGGCATCCCGGCAAAGCCTCCGTTGGCGACCCGTCGTGCCAGCGCGGCGAAGGCCTGCGTCTCGATGCGACCGATGTCCTGGTCTCGTCGTTGTCCCCGGTAGGGCGTCTTGTCCGAATATGCGGACCTCATGTCGATGAAGATCCGGCCGTCGGCGCGCGCGAGGACCGAGTAGCCTCCGGGCGGGAAATTGCCTCGCACGTCCAGGCCCACCGCGGAGATCCCCGTGGCGGGGTGGGGTGCACCGAAGTCGGTCAGGGGCAGGCGGTCGTCGGGGACCGTAGGGGCGGGTGCTGCGACCCGCGCAGCTGCGGGAGCGTCGGCGTCGGTATGCGCGGCACCGTCGGTGCATGCGGTCATGCCCACGCTCGACAGCACGCAGATCTGCAGCCTTCGTCGGGGTGAAGTGCCTCGTGGACCCGCGGTATCGTTCATCGTACCCGCTGCCAACGTACGCCTCAGCGACTGGGGTTGGCGAACGGTCCCTGCATGGGACGGTTTCGGGCATGCCTGCCCGCCTGCCCCCGCGTCCACGGGAGCCGGCGAGACCATGGGGCGGCACGTGTCACACCTCGGGGCGGGTGCAGATGATCCAGATGCCGTCGCCGCAGTCGTACAAGGCGCATTCCATGATGGGGTCGCCGCCTGTCCGGTATCGGGAGTCGACACCGAACGACAGCGTTCCGTCCCGTTCGAGCTGCGCGACCTGGGTGTCGGTGAGCGTCGGAAGGTTGTCGGCATCCACCGTCCACTGGAAATAGCCCGCGGTCCAGACATCGAGCTCTGTCGCGTCCTGGGCTGTCGCGATCACGTCGAGTAGGGGTGTTCGTGTGGCTCCATCATCGACGAAGACGTCCCGCCATACGGACGGTTCGGAGCCGAGCTGGAACTCGTACACGGCGTCTTCGTCCGAGACGTCGATGACGAGGAGGCCACTCGCGGCGGTGGCGGTCGCTGCATCCGAAGCGGTCGTGACCACGACGGCGCCGCGCGGCTGCTCGGTATTCGGATGACCGTGGTCGCAGGCGGACATCATCGCCATGCCAGCGGCGAGGATGAGGGAGAGGGGGCGGGTTCGTTGGTTCATCGTGCTGCTTCCAGGCGTGCCGGTTGGGCCGCGAACGTCGGCGTCGCGTGATGCGTACGTGACCGTTCGTCGGCAGCCGCCGTGGTGACCAGCGCTCCATTCTTCGGAGGATCGCTGGGGTACCGCGGAACGACTGCCCGGCCCTTAGTCGGTCCGTGGTCGCAACCCTGACCGTCGGTCCACCCTTTTCCCGCGTTCGGGACGTATCCGAGGGTCACTCGCGGAGGCCGTCGTCGCTGACGACGGGCCCGATATAGGCGTTGGCGACGTCGATCTGCGGCCCTTCGCACTCGCTCTCGAGCTCGGAGGCACTTTGGTAGGCGCTCGACCGCTCTCCGTCGAAGTAGAGGTCGCCGCACCCTCCTGCGCCCAGTCCGTTGCCCAGCTTGCACGGCACGCACCGAAAGTCGCGGGCGCGGCACGCAAACTGGATGTCGCAATAGACCGCGCGACAAAACTGGTCGAGCACGTCTTGGCCCGAGACCTGGGGCTCGGCCGCCACGGCGGGTGGGGTCTGAAGATCGAGGTCGTCACATCGCTGCGAGACCTCGTGGGGCGAGAGCCCCTGCTCGCATGCTCCGTCGCCCGCTACGCAGCCCTGGGTGCCGGGCTGAGTGGTGCAGTGCTCGGCGTAGCGATTGACCTGACCGGTCGCCTCGCGATAGCGGACCGCGATCACGCTGTCGAATGCATACTCACGAGGGTCACAGGAGACGGCGGTCCGAGGCGCGCAGATCCGAGAGAAGTCGAGATCTTGGTCCTGGTACTCCTCCGAGACGGTGCAGAACAGCTCGTAGCGAGGGTCTTCCATCGCGGGGCAGTCGTCGTCGAAATCGCAGCGGATGATGTCGTCGCGCCGCTGCGGATCGAGGATGAGGGTGCAGCCCGCGGTCGCAATCAGGCTGACACCGACCAGGAGCGTCAGCCCTGACGGTGGTGCATCGGCGCGGTATCGACGCTGCATCGAAGGCTCACTCGAGGAAGGTGGGGCGCGCCTCGGTCCACCCGAGCTCGGTCTCGAGCTGAGCCGCCACGCGAAGCAGGGTGGCCTCGTCGCCGAATGGCGCGACCAGCTGTACGCCCACCGGCAGCCCCGCAGGCGTGCGGTGGACGGGGAGCGAGATCGCGGGCTGCCCCGTGATGTTGAACAGCTGGGTATTGGGGTACGCGCCCAGCTGGCGACGGCCGGCCACGAGGGCCTGGCGCAGCAGGGGGCGCAGTGGAAGTCGTCGCAGTACGTGCAGGCCAAGACGCTCGGCCGAGGTCGGGAGTAGCTCGCCGATCACCGCAGGGGGGGCGGCCTGCGTGGACGTGAGCAGGAGATCGTAGCGCCGGTGGAACTGGGCGAGCGCCCAGGTGGCGGCCGCCGTGGCGTTGCGCAGCTCCATCAACCGGCCTGCGCTCAGGGTGCGACCGACCTCGCGCAGCACCCAGGTGGCCAGCTCGAAATCCGCCGCACGCAGGCGACGGCCACGAGTCCGCTCGGCGTGCGCGAGATCGCCGTAGATGTTGGCAGCCACCGTGCTCAGGTAGGCCTCGATCATCAGCTCGGCGTCGAACTGAGGGCGTGCTGACTCGACGTGGTGGCCCAGCGCGGCCAGGTGCTCGGCGGTCTGTTCCACGGCGGCCCGGCACTCGGGGTGCGTCTGCCCGATGAGCAAGGGATCGGTGGTGAACGCGACCCGCAGCTTCCCCGGATCACGACCCACCTCTTCGACGAACGGGCGCTCGGCTGGCGGGGCGTGATACGGAGCATCGCGCTCGGGACCGGCCGTGACATCGAGCAACAGGGCGGTGTCGCGAACGCTCCGGGTCACCACGTGCTGCGAGACGTAGCCGGACCAGCGCTCACCTCGGCCCGGTCCCACCGGCGTTCGCCCGCGCGTCGGCTTGAGACCCACCAGCCCGCAGGTCGAAGAGGGGATCCGGATCGAGCCGCCGCCGTCGCCCCCGTGGGCCGCGGGCACCAGCCGGGCGGCCACGGCCGCCGCTGCACCTCCGCTGCTGCCCCCCGACGTGTGGTCGAGGTTGTAAGGGTTGCGCGTGGGCCCGTGGAGCTCGGGCTCGGTGATCCCCATGATCCCCAGCTCGGGGGTGTTGGTCTTGCCCAGGATGACCAGCCCCGCTGCCTTGTAGCGGCGCACCAGCTCGGCATCCTCGGTGGGCACATAGTCGGCGAAGTACCGGGAGCTCGAGGTCGTGGGCACGCCCGCGTAGTCGGCCAGCAGGTCCTTGAGAAGGAAGGGAACCCCCCGCAGGGGCCCGTCGGGTAGCCCGCGCTCCACCGCGGCCCGGGCCTCCGCGAACATCCGGCGTACGACCGCGTTGACCTTCGGATTGTGGGTTTCGATCTGGGCTATGGCCCGCTCGGTGAGTTCTTGTGGCGAGACCTCACCGTCACGGACCCGGGCGGCCAGAGCGGTCGCATCGTGCTCGATGTACTCGCGGGCCTCCACGACGCCGCCTTTTACCACGCTCGGCCGGCGTCCGCGCCGTGAGGAGGCCGCCTTGCCAGGCTGCCCGCGGCCGAGCCAAAGTCCCGCCCCATGACCGCACCCCGGTCCCAGGTCCGCAACGTTGCGATCATCGCGCATGTCGATCACGGCAAGACCACCTTGGTCGACTCCATGCTCGCGATCGGCGGGGCGTTTGCCCGCGGAGAGGGGGATACCAAGCAAGCACTCGACTCCGGAGACCTCGAGCGCGAGCGCGGTATCACCATCACGAGCAAACCAACGGCGCTCGTTCACAACGACGTTCGGATCAACTTGGTCGACACCCCAGGCCATGCCGACTTCGGTGGCGAGGTCGAGCGCGTGCTCAACATGGTGGACGGCGTTCTGCTCATCGTCGACGCGGTGGAGGGGCCCATGCCCCAGACGCGCTTCGTGACCGAGAAGGCCGTGTCTCGTGGGTTGCGGGTGTCGCTGGTCGTCAACAAGGTCGACCGCGATGCGGCCGCACCGAGCAAGGCCGTCGACGCGACGTTCGATCTGCTCGCGGCGCTCGACGCCAGCGAAGAGCAGCTGGACTTCCCCGTCATCTACACCAGCGCGGTGGAGCGCTACGCACTGCACGAGCCCGACGGTGAGCGGCAGACCATGGCCGCGGTGCTCGACATGATCGTCGAGCACTCGCCCCCGCCCTCGGTCGATCTCGACCGGCCTCCCGCGATGTGGGTGTCGACCCTGCTGCA
>JAHZJA010000972.1 GCA_022601155.1 Deltaproteobacteria bacterium
CAGTGTTTGGCCCTCCTTCTCATCGTTCGCGCGCAGGATGTCGATCGCTCGCGTGTAGCTGTCGATCGCCGCCGCTGAATCACCAACCGTCGAGCGTGCATCGGCCAGATTGCCGTAGAAGATGGCCAGATCGGGGTGCCCCGGCGGGTACGCCGACCGGCCGACGTCACGGGCCCGCGTGTAGAGCGTCAGTGCCTCGGCGGGATCGCCCTGCCGCATCCGCACGTTGCCGATGTTGTTGAGCGCCAGCGCGACACTGCTGTGGCGCGGGCCGAGGCGCTCGGTCCAGGTCGCGAGTCCGATCTCAAGTTGCTCCAACGCTTCATCGTAACGGCCCGCGTCCTTGAGCGCGTTGCCGAGCGAGTTGTGCAACGCCGCCGTGTGGGGATGATCGGGGCCATAGACCTTGGTGGCCAGCACAAGCCCTTGCTCGAGCGCATCGATGGACTCGTCGGCGCGTTGCTGCGCCATGCGAAGGACTCCCGCCTGGAAGTACAGCTCGGCCGCCTCGGCATCACCCGCATCGCCACGTGCGATCCGGGTCAGCGCCATCAGCAACACCCCCTCCGCCGTATCGAGCCGCCTCTGCTCCGACAGCGCTCGAACCAGCTCGGCCGCCGCCCGGACCACGAGATCCACCGCCCCCGCCCGCTCGGCCGACGCGACGGCTTGCTGCAGCGTCTCGGTCGCGCTTCGGTAGTCGCCCGCGCGACGTTGGGCGTGCCCCTGCGCGAGCAAGGTCGCCGCGAGGGTTGCGACGGCGCCCGTGGCCTTGGCTCGCTCGACAGCCGCCTGCGCCACGTTCACGGCATCGGACAGCCGCCCCGAGCGTCCCAGCTCATTGGCGCGCACGATCTCGGCCTCGATCGCCAAGACCTCGGATCGCGCGGGACCCCGGGGCACGGTCGGCTCGCGGGCTCCAGCCGTCGCACAACGCTGTGGAGAGGACAGCGCGAACGCCGACTCGTTGGCGTGCTGCACCATCATCACGTCCGCCTCGCCCAGCAACTGGGTCAGCCCCCCCAACCGCTGGAGATCCCGCTCGAGACACGACAGCTGCCCCGCCACGGCGGCCGACGGCTGGCTGCGGTCGGCCGTCGCCTCACAAGTCGACGACCATGCCTCGCTCCACTGCGCGGCGTGGTCATCGAGGGTCGAGCGTACCGATTTCCAGATCTCCGCGCCGTCGACGGCTCCGCTACGACCGAACTGAAGCTCCAGCTGCTGTTGCGTGGCGGGGTCCCAGATGCCTTCGAGCTGCTCGTCGGGGCTGCAATCGGGGCGCTGCGGGCTCGCCACCCATGAGCTCAGCCCGATGACGATCGCCAGCCCTCCTGCCGCTGCGACCCAGCGCTCCACACGGCGTCGGCGTTGGCCGGTCAGCGCATCGAGGAGCGCCTGCATGTCGGGGTAGCGAAGGGCCGGCTCCACCTGGAGCGCGCGCGTGAAGATCCCTCGGGCGTGACGCGGCAGGAGCTTGGTTCGCATCGACTCGACCTTCCGGGGCGAGCCGAGCAGCGGGCTGTCGCGCTGGCGAGGGTCGATGCCGTAGAGCGCCTCGCGAAGGGCCAGTGCGAACGCGTACTGATCCACGCTCGCGTCGGCAGACGCTCCATCGAGCTGCTCCGGAGCCATGTAGGCCGGCGTCCCCGTGATGACGGCCCCCTGTGGTGCGGACGCCCCTGGAACCGCACGCGCTTGGGCGAGACCGAAGTCGAGGACCCGGACCCGACGATCATGCCCGACGATGACGTTGTCGGGCTTGAAGTCGCCGTGGATCAGGCCCGCCCGATGAGCCGCCGCGAGGCCCTGCCCCGCCTGCACGAAGACCTCGATGATCTCCAGCGGCAGCCGAGGCTCGGTCAGCCACTGCCGCAGCGTGACGCCATCGACCAGCTCCATCACGATGAATGTCCCCGTCGCATCGGCGCTGCCGCGGGGGCCCAACGTGTGGAGATGCGAACGCTCGCTGGCATCGAAGCTCCCCACGTCGTGGATCGCGACCACGTTGGGGTGGGAGAACTTGGCCATCGCCTGGGCCTCCACCAGCAGCTCGCCGCCCGGGGCGGCCTTGTCCAGCGAGCGGTCGTCGGCCTTGCGTCCGTGCAGCAGCTTGATGGCGACCCGACGGTCCAGCTCCGGATCGTACCCGAGGTAGACCACCCCAAATCCCCCGGACCCCAGCCGCTCCAGCAGGACGTACCGATTCAAGCGGACCGGCTCGATCGTGCGACTGAACAGTCGCTGCTCCAGCTCGGCCAGCTCCCGTGCCTGTGTCAGAGAGTCGGAGCCTGCCGCCCTGTCCAGCAACCGGGTCAAACCGAGATCGTCGTCGGTCCTCATTGGGGATGGTCGTCGCGCTCGCGGGGAGTCGGGTCACTCGACGGGGCGCCCTGCCGCTGCGCCTCCGGAGTCGGCATCCCCAACCACACGCTGGAGCACCCCGGTCGGCAGGTCAAGGGCGCGGGCGCGATGAGACCAGACCCCGACCCCGGCGTGCATCCCTGCCGCACGCCCTCCGACGTCATGTGTGCCACCGACCGCCACCCCTCCGGACGACTCGCCGATGCTGTGACCCTGCGAAGACGATGGAGACGGCGCGTCACGCACCCCTCCGAACAACCGCCGAATTCGGACCCCGTTCGGCTTTGTTCGACCGACGATGAACTCTGGAGGGACTCGCGGAATCTAGACTCTGAGGAGCG
>JAHZJA010000973.1 GCA_022601155.1 Deltaproteobacteria bacterium
CCACCCGGTCGCCCGCGAACAGCGGGATCGGGAGGGTGTCGACCTCGACGTAGTCCTTGTGGCCCACCGCGCGGGTGATCACGTTGCGGGTGCGCGAGCGCTGGGCCTGGTCGGGCGTGATGAGCCCGTGCTTGAGCTGGTAGTTGATGAGGGTGTGGTCTTCGGTGAGCTGGGCGACCTCGTCGTTGCGCACGAGGTAGACCCGCGAGTCACCGACCTGCCCCACGATGCCCACGTTGCCGCAGACCAGGAACACCGAGGCGGTGGTGCTCATCCCACGCTGCTCGGGGTCGAGCTGGCCCATGGTGTGGACCATGTAGCAGGCGTTTTGGATCGCGCCTCGGACCAGCTGACACAGCTGCGCGGAGCGGTCGGAGGCGTTGCCCGCCGCGATGTCGCGGATGGTGGCCTCGTTGCGCTTGAGCCACTCCCAGATCAGCTCGACCGCCTCTTGGCTGGCGATCTCTCCCTTGGCGCGTCCGCCCACTCCGTCGGCCACCACGAACACGCCCAGATCGGGATCGGCGAGGTGGGAGTCCTCGTTGTGCTCGCGGGCCAGGCCCACGTCGGTATGACCGAAGTAGCGGATTCGCATCCGGTCGGAACGATACCAGGGGGTGGCTCAACCAGCGAGCCGGCCGCGTCTTTGGTGGTCCACGGTTCGTTGTGCGCGTTGCCGGGCTCACGGACAGGCGCTCTCAGGCGACCGTCCAATCGTCGGGCATCGGGGCCTGGACGCGAGGCTCGCCGGGACAACCCTCGGATAGATCCAATACGGCGGCGTGCAATCGCAGACGCGCAGAGGGGGTCCCGTCGTAGCTGCTATCGCCCACGATGGGATGCCCCAGCCACGCCAGGTGGACGCGGGCCTGGTGCCGATGCCCGGTGACCAGGCGCAGCAACATCTCGCGATGGCCCGCATCGTCGACGTCGAGCGACCACGCTTCCGTCACGGCGGCGCGCCCGTCGGCGCGCACCATCACGCGGCGTCGCCCCGAGGGACCCAAGGGCGCGGCGATGCGCAGCCCTGGTGTCTGGGCAGTGGGCCACGGGCCGACGGGGGCGGTCTCGGTGATCGTGGTGAGCCCGGTCCGTTGCGGCGGCCAGGGATCGCTGTCGGGATCGGCCCGCACAAGAGCGCGGTACAGCTTGAGGACCCGGCGGCTGCGAAACGCTTCGCGGGCGATTCGCCACGCCTCCAGCGTGCGAGCGAAGGCGATGACTCCGGTCGTCCCACGGTCGAGGCGATGCACGGCGCCTCCTTGCCGTGGGTCGGGGCTGGCCTCACGGCACTCGGGGTGCGCCAGTGCGACCGCGTCGGCCAGGGTGCTGGCGTCGTCCGGACGCAGCCGGTGGGTGTGCATGCCGGGGGGCTTGAGCACGTAGACGAAGTGGTCGGTGGACGCCAATACGGTGACCGGCTGGGCGGTGCCTCCGTGCGCCACCCGCAGCGCGAGACGGGAGCCCGCCGGAACCCGAGTCGACGGCGGAATCTTGCGTCCGTCGAGGTACAGATGACCCTCGAGGCCGAGCCGTCGGGCAACCCGCCGAGAGACTCCAGGCAGTCGGCGACCCAAGACGACGTCCGCGCGCTCGCCCGCATCCGCGGGGGTATCCACGACCAGGGCCAGCTCGTTGTTGGTCTCGGTCATCAGCGCGGGGGACGTTCGTCGGCAGCGGGCTCGAGCACGACCGCCTCGGCCTCGGAGCCCGCGGCGAGCTGCTGCGTACCCGCGGGGACGATGACCAGGAGGTCTGCACCTGCGATCGACCGCAGGTTGCCCGATTGTTGGACGGTGAGGGGCTCGGCCTCGGTGAGCCCATGGGCACGCGCCCGCACGTAGTGGGCTCGACCGCGGGTGCCCCGGGCTGGTCCTCGCAACACGACACGACGACGGGGAAGCCGAGGGTCGCCCCGAACACCGCCCATGCGCCGCAAGGCCGGGTGCGCCAACAGGGCGAACGCCACCAGATTGCTGGCTGGATTGCCGGGCAACGCGAACACGAGGGTGCTGGAGGTGGTGGCGACGGTGGTGGGCTTGCCGGGGCGCAGGGCCACGCCACGCACGAAGGTCTCCGCTCCCAGTGCCGTCAGCTGTCCGTGGACGAGATCGTGGTCGCCGACGGAGATACCGCCCGAGGTCACCAGCACATCGGACTGCAAGCCCATGGTCAGCGCGGCGCGGTGTTGCTGTGGGTCGTCGCCCGCGTCGGGGAGCAGCTGCGGTCGTCCGCCTGCGCGACGGACCAGGGCGGCGAGGACCATCCCGTTGGAGCTGACGACCTGGCCCGGATCGGGCCGTTGTCCGACGAGCACCAGCTCGTCGCCCGTGCCGAGGATGGCGACCGTCGGTCGACGCACCACCGGGACGGTCGCGTGGCCACAACCGGCGAGCAGGGCGATGTCGCCGGGGCCAAGGAGATCGCCGGGCTGCACGAGGACGTCACCCTCGCCGAGCTCGCGCCCCCGCGGCCGAACGAACGTCCCGGGGGACAGGGCGCCCAGCGTCTCGCCGTCGATGACCAGCTGCGATCCATCGCGCTGCGTGTCTTCTTGAGCCACCACCGCATCGGCGCCGTCGGGGATGACGGCACCCGTGGAGATACGCGCGGCCTCTCCCTCAGCCAGCGGGTGGGCGCTGGGGTGGCCGGCTGCGCTCTCGCCCCGGACCTGCAGGACGATCGCGTTGCCGCAGGCGCGGGCCTGGGCGACGTCGTGGCTGCGCACGGCGTAGCCGTCCATCACGCTGACATCGCGCTGCGGCAGGTCCCAGCGAGCGTGCAGGGTGCCGGCGGCGATGCGCCCGTCGATCTCGGCCACCGCAATCGACTCCTCGGGCAGTACGGCGCAACGCTCGAATACGCGGCGTTCGGCCTCCTCGACGGAGATCAACATCGGTCCAGATGGCATGACACACAATTGCGCCCGCGTCACTGCTGCATCGGTCGCTGCGGGGGCGCGGCCCGCCCGTGAGGGCACAAGCAGGGTCTCAGCGTCCGGGGACGCGGGCGCTGTCGGCGGTGGAGGGTGCTCGCCTGGGCTTGGCGGGAGGGGATGGATCGCTGTTCCGAGCCGGGGGCTCGTCGCGCCCCGGGACGCGGGCGGTCGAGGGCTTGGATGGCGCTCGCTTGGCCCCCGTGCCCGCCTTGGACTCGTCGAAGCCGACCGGAGATGGCGCCCGCATCGTGCCCTTGGCCCGCCGAGGCTCGACGTAGACCACCAGCACGTCGCCGGCCTCGGGGTCGTGTTGGCGCGGAACCTGATTGATCCGCGAGATGTCACCCGTGGTCAGCCCGAAGCGATTGCCAATCGCGGTGAGGGTATCGCCCGCGCGAACCCGGTAGCCACGTCGCTTCTTGCCGCGGCGCGATAGCTCGGCCTCGAGGTGGGCCCGGGAGCCGCGGATCACATGCACGACCTCGTCGGGCTCGAGCAGCGCCAGGCCGTGCGCGGGTCCGTCGAAGTCCAGTGGCACCAACACCTGGAGCATCAGCCCCGACTGCAGCCGCGCGCGGGGGTCGAGGTCGTTCCACTGCACGATGTCGGACCACCGCACGCCGAACGCTCGCTCCAGGCTGGGCGGCGTGCTGGCCCGCGTGGTCTCGAGGAACACCAACCGCTGCGATGCAGCCACCTCGACCGGGGGCACGGCGGCCAGCGGTGGCAGCTCGGCGGCGGCGTGGGTGGTGGGCACCGTGCTCGGCACGACCAACACGACCCCGCCCGAGACCTCGGCCGAGTCGCGGATGCCGTTGAGCTTGCGCAGTGCCTTCTCGGTGATGCCGTGCTTGCGGGCGATGGCGGATAGCGACTGTCCGTGGCGCACCGTGGTGGTGCCCTCGGCCCGCCACAGAGCTTCGAGCTTGGGTCGTGCCGCCGAGAATGCCTCGGTCTTGCCCCGCGGAATCCGAACCGTGGTGCTGCGCTCGGGCGGCGTGCGGCCCCGGATGAGCGAGCCGTTGATCTCGGCGAGGATGTCGGGGTCGGTGTCGAGCAGCTTGGAGAGGTCGGCGAGGCGAGTGGAGCGGGGCAGCTTGACCTCCACCCAGTCCACGGGCGACAGCGGCGTGACGGCGTCGGGTCCGTAGCCCAGCGTCTCCCGGTTGCGACCCACCAGCGCAGCCGCGACGATCTTGGGCACGTAGTTGACCGTGGCGTAGGGCAGGCCGCTCTCGATCTTGGCCAGCGCCCAGAAGCTGTTGGTGTTGTGGCGGTCGATGGCCGTCATCACCAGCCCGTAGCCGGCGTTGTAGGCGGCCAGGGCCAGCTCCCACGAGCCGAAGCGGGCGTGGAGATCGGCCAGGTAGGCCGCGGCGGCGTAGGTGGACTTGTCGACGTCGAACCGCTCGTCGGTCCAAAAGTCCTGGCTGAGACCATAGACATTGCCCGTGGCCTCCATGAACTGCCAAAGCCCGGCCGCCCCGACCCGCGAGCGGACCCGGGGGTTGAACCCCGACTCGGCCAGGGCCACGAACACCAGATCTTCGGGCACGCCGACCTCGGTGAGGATCGTTCGCAGCCGACGCTCGTAGCGGCCGGCCCGGCGCAGCCAGCCGCGCATCAGCGCGCGCCCGGGATCTCGGTCTCGGAAGTAGCGGAGGTAGTCGACCAAACGGTCGTTCCAGCGCACGGGCAGCGCGGGCTTGGCGAGGTCGGCCATCCAGGGCTCGGGGGGCGTCGCCACCAAGCTGGGCGCAGCTCCGCCTTCGGGGAACGTGGCGCGCTCGAACGCGGCCAGCCCCTGCCGGAGCTCCCAATCGGGGACCAGCGGGGGCGCCGACCATGCGATGTGCAGTACCTCGCCGTCGGGTCTGTCGCTGCGCACCCGGGCTCGACCGGCGCTCGAGACCCACACCCCGCCCACACGCTCACGGGCGGCGGAGCCCCCCCCGGTCGCCTGGGCAGGGCGTGCGGGAGCCGCGATGAGCAGCAAAATTGCGATTTTGGCCCACAGGATGCCCCAGGGCCGACCGCGGGGGCCACGAGCCCCCACGCGCAAGCCGCTCGCGCCTACCCGGTTCATCGACCGGGCACGCTAGCAAAGGCCGACAAAGACGACTACCTTTCCACCCATGCTTCTCGCAGTGCTCGGCACGATGGAAATCATCATCATCGTGGCCGTAGTTCTCCTCGTACTAGGTCCCTCCAAGCTGCCACAGCTCGGTGAGGGCGTGGGCAAGATGCTCCGCGGCTTCAAGAAGGAGATGAAGGAGATCGACAAGGACAAGGCCGAAGACGACGCCAAGGCGATCGAGGCCGATGACGACGGTCCCGATGAGATCGACGTGACCCCGAAGGACAAGGCCAAGG
>JAHZJA010000974.1 GCA_022601155.1 Deltaproteobacteria bacterium
CCACGAGCTGGACCTTGGTGTAGGGCGTGAGCTCGAACGGCACCCGAATCCGCTCGCGCACCTTCACGCGGACCCGGGCCACTCCCGCACGGTCGGGCGCCACCCGGGCGAGGCCGTCCGCGGCCAGGTAGGCGTCCTTGTTCTGCAGCCGCACCTCGTAGTTGCCGGGCTCCAGGCCCTTGACGACGATCTCCTCGCGATTGGGGGTCGTCAGCGCCTGGGTGTGGCGTTCACCACCGCGTCCGAATCCACGTTCTTCACCTCGAACGTCGCGCGGCCTGCCAGGGCGGCGCCGTCGTGGCGCTCGAGCCTGATCATCAGCTCGCCGACGTCCTTGATGGCGACGTCGCAGGTGAGCTCGCGTGGCCCGCCCCCGTCGGCGCGGGCGATGATCAGCTTGGCCCGGTACGCGCTGCCGCGGCTCATCACGGAGCCGTACTGGTAGTCGCGGTGGGTCACCGCGCCCTTCCACGAGAAGGTGTTGTCCCCCGCCGCGTGTGGCTGACCGTCGAAGGAGGCGATCTCGCGACCGATCGCACCCGAAGTCGGATCGATCTCGTGGATCGAGATCGTCGCCCGTCCCACCCCGCCGCCTGGATCCTCGATGGTGTAGTGAATGTCGGCGTCGTCCACATCGGGGGCAATGGGGCTGACGTTGGCGACGAGGGTGCGCAGCTCGTAGGCGCTGGCCCGCAGCTCCGCAGTACCGTTGCCCACCGAGCTGACCACCGTGACCGTGGCCGTCTGGACCGCATCGGTCGCGGTCGGGGTGGCCTCCACCTGGATATCGACCGCGGCTCCCGGGCGCACCTTGGTGCGCCGCTCCTCGCTCGACAGCCGGAACACGCCCGCCGGCACCGTCACGGACTCCAGCACCAGGGCGCTGTTGCCCACGTTGGAGATCCGCAGGGTCTGCGGGGGAGGATCGCCCTCGGCCAGTGCCCGCGTCTCGAAGGCGGGCACCTCGCCCACCTGCAGGATTCCTCGCGGACGCACGACATGGAGCGCCGTGAGCGAGCCGAACGCGATCTCATTGTCCCGGAGCGGCCCCGTGAGCACCCAGGGATCGCGATCGTGATCCACCACCAGCGCCCAGCTCGCGATTGCGCAGCTCCCCTCGGGGATCACGAACACCGCCCACCCCTCCTGGGACGTCGCCGCCCGGGCCGTGCTGAGCGTGCCGCAGCTGCAGCGGACCTCGAGCTGCACCGAAACCCCGGGAGGGACCTTGTGCTTCAGGTCCTTGGCCTCGTACACCGAGACCACCACCTGCGCCTCACGGCGACAGCCCACGACCGGCGTCGGGTCGCCCACTTTGTCGAGGGTGGTGTCGCGGACCTCGAGGGTCATAGGAACGCTTGTGCGGTGTCGGTGGAACCTAACACGCGAGTCATCAGCCGCTCCAGTCGCGCCGACGGGGGCCCGTCACCGCCCCGCAGCTCTGCGGCCGCCCCGGCGTGCTCGCGCCGACCGTCGAAGTCGCGGCCGAGGGCCAGCTGCAGCCCCACGAAGCGGACGGCGTCGGTCTTGGTCCGCAGCCCGTAGGCGAGCGCGCGCAGCCGGCCGTCTCGCGCCAGCGCGGCGAGTTCCTGGTCGCTCATCTGGTGCGTGGCGGCACGGTGAGCCGCTCGAATCTCGTCGCACAGCGCCTCGTAGTAGCTCTGCCGCTGAGGTCGCATCATCGCCTCGATCTGTTGCGGTCGAATGTTCAGCATGGCCTCGCCTCCTTCGTCAGCGCGGGCGCGACGAGGCTGCGCGGTGGTGTCGGGGACTGGGGGTGGTCGGCGCGGCGGAGGCTCATGGGGGGTATGCCTCGACCATGGCCTCCGCGGGCTCCGCCGGCCGCTTAATCGGGGCTTAAAGGCGAGCCAGGGGTCACTGCGGGCTCCCGTCACCTCGCCGAGGCTTTCCCACGTCACTCCCAGCCGCGCGCCCGCAGCACCGCGACGGGCGCGGCTGTCGCTCCTCAGAGCTCCATCACACGGCTCGGTGGGGCGTTCGGACGTAGCGGTGGTGGAAGGCCACCCACGGGCGGCCCGGCGACCACCTTGTCTACGCAACGCATGGCTGCCCTGGCTGCGAGCACGTCGTCGCTGGTGCGCTCGCGGGTTGAGGCGAGCGCTCCACCTTTTTCGTTCAATGCGCCAAGGGGCGTGGGCCAGACGTACGCTGACGCTTCGCGGCGGCGGCGGTGGCTGACGCGTTCACTCCATTCAACTTCACGATGGAGAAGGACCCCGTGAGCACCTGGAATCGGAACATCGATCAGGTTGGACCGATCGAGCAGCCAAACGGAACGAGCACGACCGTCAACGGCGCCGACATCCGGTACTGCCCACACCTGGAACTCGCGGCGAACAGCACCCGCAGATGCAGCGTGGCCAACCACCGCCTGGGCAGTGCTGAGTTCGAGAAGTATGAATCGTCCTGGTCAGACCCGGTTCGGGGCGCCGTGATCAGCTGCATGAAAGACGGATATAGTCCACTGGTTTTGCGCTGGTCGGTACTCGATGCGATGGTGACCCCGTGGGGGGTGGCGCTGTAGAGGACCTCTTTCCCCGCGAGTCTGAGGCTCGACACATTGCGAGATTCAACGATGCTCAGACTCAGCAATCACCAAGGTTCGAGAGGCTCATGAACAATTTCTGTAAGGTTGACGTCGCATCTTGATGAATCTGGAGTTCTCCACGCGCTCAAGAAAACCGCGTTTCGTCCCTATGGGACGACCCATGAGGTGGACTGCAAGTACACGAAGATCTACGTCATGGTGGATTCCCCTTTCCACTTCAAGGAAGGCGACCCTGCCAAGAAACAGAGGTCGAAGCACGGGACCGAGGTCGCAGCGCTGGACTACTCGCTGATCGAGGCGGCGAGCCTCGACGACATCAATCCCGCGGACGACCTGTACACCGCGACCATCTTCACTATCGAGCTTGGCGAGGCGTCGCTCCCCTGGGAGTACGCCGCGCTGCTCGACTCGGCCTGACCTACGGCCAGTAGCAGTGCTCTTGCGGCGGCGCGACCCGGGCCGCGCCGAGCCGTTGCGGTGTTTTCGAGAGTACCAAGAGCGGCCATGCCCTCGAGA
>JAHZJA010000083.1 GCA_022601155.1 Deltaproteobacteria bacterium
CTGCTGACACAGCGCCGCGTTCTCGAATGGGATCGAGTCGCCGGGCTGCCACTCGTTGCCAGGCCCGTAGTTGTCACAGTTGGGCACGAGCACGCAGTTGTCGCACGCATCGCCGATGCCGTCGCCGTCGGTGTCCGTCGTGGTGGGAATGTTCCGCACCATCATGTATCCCGGGGGGCTGGCGTCCGCGAGGTTGTACTGGTCGACGTCCTGTCGGCACGCGTCGCACTCGTTGCCGATACCGTCTCGATCGGAATCGGCCGAGTTGTCGGACGAGGTGGGCACCGTGGCGCACAAATCCACCGCATCGCCGACCCCATCGTCATCGACATCGCTCTGGTCGGGGTTGTGCACGTCGCGGGCGTTGTCCTGGCCGAACCCCACACAATCCCCGTCGGGGTCTTCGCTGCAGTCGGGGCCGCCGGGTCCACACGGGAACACCGGAGATCCATCCGTCATCGATCCACCGTCGGTCACGCCGGTGCCCGTTCCCTCCGAGTTCGGCATCGACCCCGATCCGGATCCGCCGGACGGCCCGCTCGTGCCCGACCCCTCGGTGGACTGACCGGGCAGATCCCCGACATCCCCGGGGGGCACGGTGCACCCGGTCTGCCACAGGCCAAGGGTCACAATCCACGCACCAAGGTATTTTCGCTGCATCATCCCCTCATCCTGGGAGCGGTCCGCATCCGTCACCGATTGCATCGACACTGGGATGGTTTGGTGGTCGACTCCAACGACGAACGAGGGCTCCGGGAGCTGGCCCGGGCCCTCGGTACGACGGCGCTCGGCCCATTGACGATGGGCCGTTCGCACCCACCGAACTCGATCAGTCCCACACGCCGCAACTATTGGAGTACTCGCCGTTGCAGGCGCTACCGTCGGCTGGCCAGTTCATTCCGTTGGGATCAGTGTACGACTCGTTGGTAGGGTCGAACGCGAACGCACACAAATCACAGGCATCCCCCACGCCGTCGAAGTCCTGATCGAGCGGCGGGAGCTCGCAGGCGAACGGCCACAGCTCGGCAACGCCGCCCACGTCGGCCGGCTGCAGCGGGACATGGGTCTCGACGGTCAGTCCGGCGTCAGACAGCGCGGCCTCGCAACCGGGCGGCAGATTCAACACTCCGGGGAGTTGGGCGAGGGGCGCGGGCACACGGCGACATTGGTCCATCGCTTCTTCCTGCTCGGTACAACCCACGCGGATCGGGAGACCGTCGGGATCGGACAACACACCGTCGCCCGGGTATTGGACCGTACAGCACTGGCCGTGCACGGAGACCGCGAAGAACCCCTTCCGAGCGGCACCGACCTGCAGCTCGCACGGCAGGCTCAGCTCGCACGCGTTGCCCACGAAGTCACCGTCGGTATCGTCCGCTTCCTGCATCGCCCCGTCGGCGACCTGCAGCGGGTTGGCCACCGTCGTGCACGAGTCACAGATGTCGCCCACACCGTCCGCGTCGGTATCGGCGTGGTCGCACAGGCCCATGCTGACCTCGCAGACGCGACTTCCCGGGCAATCCGTGCCGTCGACGCATGGCACCACATCGACGACAGGCTGCCGTGGGCATGCATCCACCGCGTTGGTCAGGCCGTCCTGATCGAAGTCGTCATCGTACCCGAGCCCGACCACGCCCGCCGCCCCTGGTAGCTGCTGGCCCTCGCATGCGTCGCCGACCATGTTGCCGTTGGCGTCCTGCTGACACAGCACCTCATCGTCGAATGCAATCGGCTCGCCCGGTCGCCACGGATTTGCCGGCCCATAGCCGTCGCAATTGGGCACGAGCACACAATTGTCGCAGGCATCTCCAATGCCATCACCGTCCGTATCCGTGGTCGTCGGGATGTTGCGAACCGTGATGTAGCCCATCGGGGCGGCATTATCGAGGTTGTACTGCTCGGGCGTCCGACGACACACATCGCACTCATTGCCGATGCCATCGTTGTCCGAGTCGCCAGAGTTGCTGCCCCCGGCGGGAACGGTGGCGCACAGATCCACCGCATCTCCAAACCCATCGGCATCGACGTCGCCCTGCTCGGGGTTGTGAACCTGTTGAGCGTTGTCTTCGCCCGTGGCGACACAGTCACCATCGGGGTCTTCGCTGCAGCTGGGGCCATCGGGCCCACAGGGAGACACCGGAGATCCCGTTGTCGTTCCGCTGTCTTCCGCCCCCGCACCGGATCCGTCGGTCGTCGGCATCGACCCGGTCTCGGAACCTGTGGTCAACCCGGTCGTCATCGAGCCGGTCGTCCCATCCGTGGAATCGTCGGGCAGATCACCGATGTTCCCAGGGCCCACGCCGCACCCGCTGCTCCACAACCCGAGGGACAGTATCCAGACTCCGCCGTGTCGACGCTGCATCAGCTCCCTCATACCCCGAAGAACCTCGGATCCGTCACACTGTTCTTCATCGCGACGCAATACACTCGCGCGTCACCCGGCCGGCCTGGGCCGATCGGGGATGCCCCGCGAGGAATCGATGCGCCCGGGCATCGGCATCCCGATGACCGATGCGACAGGCAGCCACCGCTCGCCACGCCTCGCGCTCCTCGGTCATCGCTCCTCGCGGAAAACGGCGCGAGTGCTCGTCCATCAGGCGCCACAGCTCGTGTCCATCGCCGCGCTCGAGCGACTCGCGGGCGCGGTCCATCAACACCACCTCGGCCCGCAGCCGATCGACCGTCGGGGTCGGGCTGCGGCGGGCGGCGCCGACCGATGCCTTCGCGGCCGGCTGCAC
>JAHZJA010000975.1 GCA_022601155.1 Deltaproteobacteria bacterium
GTCGCGATCGGCGATGAACAGGATCAGCGATCGCTCCGTCACATAGGACTTGAGGTTGCGCATCAGGCCGTCGAGCAGGTCGTAGACGGGGGGGTCTTCGATCTTGTCGAGCTCGTCCACCACGAACACGGGAGGAAGACCCACCGCGCGCAGCTGATCGACGAGCAACGGCACCCGTCGTACGAGGGACTCGAGGCTGTTGTCCTGCTTGAAGGTGCGCTCGCGCTTGGCCTTGGTGTTGGACTCGCGTTGGGACGAAGACGTCAGGCTCACGCCGCCCAGCAGCATGACCGCCGCGCTGGCGACGGCGGCAATCGGGCTGTCGTTGGCCAGCCCCACCACGGCCGCAGCCGCGGCGCCGACCGTCGACAACGACTTGGTCAGCGTCTCTCCCGTGAGCACGAACTTCGAGTCGGAGACCTGCTTTTGGTGCTGCTCTTGGTCGAACTTCTTCTCGTCACCGACGGTGCCCGTGACGACGGCGTAGGCTTCTCCGGCCGCGTTGATTGCGGTGATCTCCTCGAACGCATCACCACGCAGCAGCCCGTCGGGTAGCAGCTCCAGGCGGCGATACAGCTCGCGGAGCTCGGCCAGTCCCATCCCTTGCGACAGCTCGTCGATGATGTGGGCGATGATCTCCCGGCCCTTGGCCACGCTCGCCTGGCGGTGGTGCTCGGGATAGCGCTGCGCTCCGCGAGCGACCCGCTCTTCGAGCATGCGCCGGAGCTCTTGGAGCAAGGCGGGCAGGATCCCCGCGGCCATCTCTTGCAAGAACCGATGGGAGTGCCGCTGGGCCGTCCGTGGCGTGACCTCGGTGGTGGTGGAGGTGGCCGCGGGCTGTCCATCTTCGTGCGGAGCGCCTTTGCTGGCCAGCAGCAGGCTCGGCCCGTGAAGCGGCACGAGCAGGGGGCGACAGTCCGTCGCGCGGCGCTGGAACTGGTTGTAGACGGTCTGCATCGCCGCGCGCACGGCCGTGGTCTTGCCCGCCCCGCGGTGCCCCGCGACGAGGACGGCATGGCCCGCGATCTCACCTGCGGCGTAGCGCTCGATCTTTGTCACGAGGCGGCGCGTGGCCACCGAGCCCGCGAGGGCCTCGATCGACGCGAGACCATCGTCGAAGTCGTCGCGTGCAGCGGGTGACCACGGCTTGGGTGGTTCCGCGACGCTGCCGTCCCCGCGCGAGGTCAAGGCCTAGGTGCCCCCCGTGGCCGCCGGGTTCACGCCCGCGTCCCCGGCTTTGGCTGCGGCTTTGGCCGCGGCGTCGGCCTCGGCTTTGGAGCGCAGAGCATCACCGTCGGGCCACAGCAGGCCCGCACCCAGGGCGATGAGGCCGACCGCGAGCACCAGCCGCAGCAGCTCCGACAGGGCGCGGCCAGACACGTCCCAGCCACTCTGGCCCGAGCCCAGGCCGCCCCAATGGCGCGAGAACGAGACGCTCGGATTCTTCGCGAGGTCGATCAGCGCATTCCATGCCCAGTACAGGCCCAGGATGATGAGACCCGCACCGATGAAGGCGGCGACGTTGATCGCCATCCCGGGATCGCTCAGGTCCATGGGCCGAAGGTTACCATCGGCCCATCGCAGCCGCTCGGCCTCATCCCTCGGGAGTCGTGCTGGGTGGGCCCTGCGGGTCGCAGCCCCACTCGAAGTTGTCGAGGAACACGTAGCTGTCGAGGATCGAGTCGCTGAGGTCGAATACCGCGAACACGACGGTGATCGACTCGTTGCCCGTGACTCCGGCCGTGGTGGTCAGCCACCCGGTGCCCGCGTGCTGGCGCATGCAGGTGCCGGCCAGCTCGGGCAGGTTGCCCGCATCGTCGGCGTAGTCCAAGAAGCCCGCGTTGAGGGAGATCGGGTTGCCCGCGTTGTCGAACGAGATGTTGCCCGTCCATAGCTCCGACTCGAGCCAGCCGACGTACATGTCGTTGAACTCGTCGCCGAAGTAGTAGGGATACTCGGTGGAGAAGAACGCGAAGTCGTAGCTGAACGAGACCACGTCGGGGGGCACTTGCACCTCGAAGCGCATCTCCACGTAGTCGTTGGCCGAGACCCCCTGATCGAACTGCGCCTGCACGGTGTTGGAGCAGTCGCCCGTGCCCACCAGCGCCGGGTTGGCCGTGCAATCGCCCGCGACGTCGTTGGCCGACAGCGGAGCCGGGAGGCTGCCGCCGGGGTCGAAGTTGCCCAGGTCGTCGTTGCAGTGGGTGGGGAAGGCGTTGCTGTCGCCCCCGGGCGTGGCGAGATCGAGGTCGCTGACCAGGCCGCTGCCGATCACCGCGTAGACGGTGCCTTCGCGCGGGTCGTAGACGTTGGTGTTGCCGAAGCCGCTGCGGATACCGATCGCGGTGCCGGGGCCCGTGGTGGAGTCGTTGACGGCCAGCTCCCCGGGACAATTGAGGCCCATCGCCTGGAACGGATCGTTGGTCCCTGCGTCGCACGGCACGTGCTCGGGGATCGTGCACACGCAGTTGCCCATCTCGACGCAGTCCGATTTGCCAGGCCCGCCACCGCTTCCGGGCCCGACGTCGAACTTGGGGGTGCCGTCGTCGTCGACGTCGTCGGAGTCTCCGGGTCCGCCCGCGGTGCCCTGACCCGCGCTGCCGCCCGTGCCCTCGCCCATGGTTGCGGCGTCGGGTGAATCACCCGCATCGAAGCTCTCGAGGTTGGGGACGCCACCGCGCCCGGTGGTCGGGTCGGCGCAGCCGCTGGTGCTCACCAAGGCCAACACCGCTCCCCATCCGATAGATCTGCTCAGTCGCATCGCATCGTCCCTCCCGTTCGCTGTCGATTTATGTAATCAAAGGTATTGAATTTGACTACCTGAACATACTGAGAACCGAGGGCATTGGCGAGCGCCAAATCGCTGCTTCTTTCGACACCATCGACGCGCGGTCGTCCGGCTTTCCTCCGCGAATTCAGCAATTTGCGCGAGTTGCTCAGCGCTTTGTGCATCGTGCACGAGCGTTGTGGGCGAACCGTTGCTCGCCGAGGGGGGCGGGGTGGTCCGCCGGGCTGAAGTCAGCCAATGCAGTACGCGTGGGGGCGTCGATCGGACCGATCCCGATCCGACGCTTGCCTCCATGACGAGCGACGCCGCCGAGCCCGAGCTCGGCGGCGTGTGTCCGTTTCGTTCGTCGCGCGGGCGCGAAGAGCTCTATGGACGGGTCAACGCGTCTCGCCGCGCCGATGGCCACCACATCTCCATCGCGTTGGGCGGCGGGGGCGGGCCGGGGATGTACCCGTCGAGATCGCCCGCCTCGCGTGGTGCCACCTTGAACTCGCCGAAGCTGTAGTTCAGCGGGCCTTGGATCCCCGTGAAGCTCGCGCCCACTCCAAAGCCCGGGTACACGGCGGGGAAGTCGAGCACGTTGTAGAGGAGATCGTCCACGGCCGCGGTGTCGACTCCGCCGTCGTTGACGTCGAACTCGTCGAACTGCGAGACGTCGGTGACGGTCAGCGGCGCTCCTTCGATGCGGATCAAGACCGATTCCCATGGCTCGCCGATGTCGGCCAGCATCACCAGCTCGGGGGCGAGCATCATCCCGCCGACCCCGGTGGGGGTGACCATGCCCATGGTGGCGTCGATCTCCGTGAGCCCATTGAACTCCTCGGTGACGCCCGTGATGTCGACCTCGTCGCCCACGGCGACTGCAGGCGCGGCATTGATGAACACGTAGACGCCGCTGTACTGGCCGCCGGTCGGCTCCTGTACGTAGAAGGCGTTGGTGTAGACGCCCGTCACCACCACGCCCTGCACGTCGACCATCACGCCCTCGGCGAGCGTGCCGTCTTGGATCTCGTAGATCGTGTCGTCGACGACGCCCTGGGTCGCGGTGTCCGAATCGCTGGAGCCGGAGCCGGACCCCGAGTCGGAGCTCGAGCCGGAGTCGGAGCCCGAGCTGGTTCCGTTGTCGGTGGTGCTCCCGGTCTCGGGGTCGCCCGTGGTTCCGTTGTCGGTGGTGGGGTCGGCCGTCGATCCGCTGTCGACCACCCCCGCGGTGGTGCCCGAGCTGTCCATGCCCATGCCCGTGGTGGTGGCCGTGGTGACGGGAGGATTGACGGTGGTGGGCCCCGAAGTGAACTCGCCGCCGCTGGTCGAGTCGGCGTTGGCCGTGGTCTGGGACGAGTCGTCTCCGCAAGCGAGGACGAGGGGCCCGAGGGCCAAGATTGGGGGCACGAGTAGATGTAGGTGTCTCATCGCGGTTGTCCGACGGTCTCGAATGGCCAGACCTTACCCGCCGTTGTCTGGTGGTGTTCGTCAACGCGGTTACGATTGGCTGACGGGTCCTCTCCGCCCTTGGGGCTGGGTGGGGGCTGAGATCCCACCCCTCGTCTGCGGCCCCTGGAGGCTCTCCGCCCACTCCTCGCTCCTGCGTGCGTCATTCGCGAGGCTCTGTCGAAATCGCCCGTCCCGGGGGTTCCCCCACGCGGCTATCATTGTCCAACGTGTCCGAATCTGGGACCGAAGCCGTGGTGCGCTCGGGGGCCGCACTGCACATGAGCGCGGAGCACTTCCCCGTCGTCATCGTGACGTGGTTCGGCAGTCCCAGCGCCGACATGGTGCCCGAGTACATCGGGTGGCTCACCAAGCAAGGCCAACGGGCTGCGGACGAAGACACCAAGCTGGTGCTGCTCGGAGACACGGCCGCAATCGAGGTTCAGCCTGGCCCCGAGATGCGACGGGCCATGGTGCGAGCGGTTCGGGACTTTGCCGACGCCTACCCGCAGTTCCTCGGGGGAGCGACCGTGGTGAGCAACCCGCTCGTTCGGACCGCACTGCGGATGGCGTTGATGCTGCTGCCCAAGAGCTTCGATTTCAAGCCGGCCCGGACTGTGGAGCAGGCACTCGAGCATGCGTTCGGCCTGCTGGATGCAGCCCAGGTCGCACGGCCGCCGAGGTTGAAGTCCACTGACTATCGGCGACCAGTCCGTCCCACGTGGTGAGGTCCGCCGTGCCATTTTCTCACAACCCGCCGCTGCTCAGTGCCAACACCGTCATCGCCACCGCCGTTCGGACCGGTCGGGTGTTCGGCAAGGGGTTGTCGGTGCTGCGATGGTTTTTGGGGCACGCCCAGTCCGACCAGGTCAAGGCCAAGGTCTTCGCCAGCTACCAGCCGACCGCGCGCGACGTGTTCATTGCGACGTTCCCCAAGTCGGGCACCAACTGGGCCATGCAGATGGTTGCCCAGGTCGCGTGGCACGGACAGGCGGAGTTCGGGCACATCCACGATCTCGTGCCCTGGCCCGAGGCCCGGTTCCACGGTCTGCTCGCCTTGGACGACCCGTCGTCGTGGGAGCCGTGTCCGACGGGGAAGCGCGGAATCAAGACCGCGTTGGGCTCACACCACGTGCCCTACGACGAGGCCGCGACCTACGTCACCGTCGTCCGCGACCCCAAGGAGGTCGTCGTCTCCTCGTACCACTTCATCTGTGGAGTGTTCGGGCTGGGCAAGGAGATCACCGTGGACCAGTGGTGTGCGGACTTCCTGGGTGGAAGCTTCATTGCCGGCTCGTGGGCGGAGCACACCGCGGGCTATTGGGCCTGGCGCAACCGTCCCAACGTCGAGGTGATGTGCTTCCCTCGGATGAAGGACGACCTCCCGGGCACGGTGGACCGTGTTGCGCGGGTGATGGGCGTCAGCTTCACCCGAACGCAGCGCAGCCGGGTGATCGAGCGCTGCTCGTTCGCCCACATGAAGGCCAACGAGAGCAAGTTTGCGCCGCCCCAGATGCGCTTCGTCGACGGGACCGCGGCGATGATCCGCAAGGGTGAGTCCGGGGCCTCGGGCGAGCTGCTGTCGCGCGCACAACAGGCCGCGATCGATCGCCACTGTCAGGCGGAGCTGCTGCGGCTGGGGGCGGACTTTCCGTACGCCGACGTGTTCGACGTCGTCGAGGGCTGAGCGGTCCGAGCCTTCGCCGCCCAAGCGCTCGGCCCGTGGCCCGCGTCGCGGCGCGACGGGTGGTGAGCGATACCTTGGGCGGGCCGTGCACCGTGCGGCGTGGCGCCGAGCGTCAGGCCTGGGACCACTGATCGAGGGCGGTCTTCCACGTCTCGAACGGAATTCCAGGGATGAAACGGTGAGCCTTGCCGTCCTTGGTCGAGATCTCGACGACGTTCTTGGCACGGCCGTGGCTGCTCTGCTCGATGCCCGCGATGTCCGACTTGGACACCTCGACTCGCACGCTGCCCTCCTTGTTGAAGAGCATGCCGATGAGCCCGAGCGCGGGGATGCCTCGCTGCGCGATGACCAGCCGTCGGTCGGTCAGACACATCCGGGCACCAAAACCCTGGAGCTTGGACTTGAGCCACATGCCCTTGTCGTCTTGGATCACACTCTCGCCGTCTTGCAGTACGAACTTCGCCATAGGACCTCGTGGGAAGGGGGACGGCGCGGGGCCATGGTTGTTGCAGTGCTCGGAACAGATCGGAGCGAGGTTCGTTCGCGTGTCGCCGGGAGCACCAGTACACGGTCGCTACGACGATGAGATGGGGTCGATTCCATCGGTGGTTTCCCTACGCTCGACATCGAAGTCGATTCCGATCTCGACTTGGGCCGCGCTGTTGATGATCGGCGTGCGCGTAGGTTGACGGGTGGCAAGCGCAGCATTCACGGCGATGCCTCGGCAACGCGATGGATCGATGGCATCACCAAGAGCATGTCCACCCCGACTGCCCTGCTTCCACTGGCGTTGGTCTTCGCTGCGTGCTCCAGCTCCGGAGCGCCAACGCAGAGCCCCGAGCCAGCCGAGCCCCTCGAGGTGACCGACATCGTCGGCACGTGGGCGATCGATCTCCGCCAAGCTCCGAGCGACGAGGCTGCGTCCACCGTGCTCGTCATCGAGTCGGTCGACGATGGGGTGCTCGCGGGAAGCTTCTACCAGTCACCGGTGAGTCAGGGACGGATCAAGGCGATCGGCGGCGAGGTCTGCTTTTCGTTCGTCACCGAAGATGGCTCGGGCCCGTACCTCACGGCCGGCCGCCTCGGCCCCGATGGCGGGTTGAAGGGCATGACCAACTCGACCGGTCGCGACTTCCTCAACGTGTGGACCGGCGTCCGCGAGTGAGGGCACTGCCACTGCGGCCGTGATGGGCAGGCCAGTGCCCGCACCACGCACGGGCTGTCGCGTGACGTGCCGTTGGCCGAGGCACTGGCGACCGGCTCGTTCGGGCCAGGGACCACGCAGCGGCGGGCGGGGGCATTGCCGTTGATCGGGAACCGCAATGTTCTTGGCCTCGAACACGATGTCCGAGAAGCGTTCGGCGGTGGGCGACGGCATGGAGCAATACCAACAGCCGTCGAGCCCAGGCGGAATCGACCCTGTGGCACTGCTCGCGTCTCGACCCTGTGGTGCCGACCCTTCGGACGTCGTTCGACAGCAAAGCGGACGCCGCGCTTCGAACGGAGTGCGTTCGCGTTGCGCTATCGCGCGGTGTCGTGGCTCCCACGCGACCATGGTTCTTCGCCGTGATCGGCCTTGGACGCTTCAAAGCGCTTTGACTCGACCGTCGTAGCGCTTACAATCGGCGCAATGGTCGCGTACGGCGAGGCCCGCCTGCGACCTCATGTGGCCTCATGCGGTTTTCTCTGGTTCTTGGCTCCCTCGCGGTGGCCGCGATTGCCCTTGGGGGCTGTCGCGACAACGGATCGTCTGGCGGTGGCACCGAGACCGATGGCAATGAGACGGAGTCCGGTGGCGAGACCGGCGAAGAGTCTAGCGATGCCCTCGGTCCGGTCGGTCTGCGACGGTTGACCCGCTACGAATACGACAACACCTTGCGCGACATCCTGGGCGACAGCTCGCGGCCTGGTTCGCAGGTCCTGCCCGAGGATCCGTTCACGCCGTTCGACAACGAGTACGGGGGACAGGAAGCCTCGCAACCGTTGATCGAGGGGCTGGAGTCGCTGGCCCGTGACGCGGCCCAAGACCTCCGCGACGACCCTGCGCGCCGCGACGAGGTGGTCGGTTGCACCCCTGTCGGCCCCTCCGACGACGAGTGCATGGGACAGTTCGTGGCTCGGTTCGGTCGCCGGGCGCTGCGGCGCTCGCTGTCGGCCACCGAGGTGGATGACTACGTGGCGCTGGGGCTGGCCTACGCCGATCGCGAGAGCGATTTCTACGCGGGCATGGAGGTCATCGTTCGGGCGCTGCTTCAAGACGGCGAGATGGTCTACCGCGTCGAGACCGGGACGCCGGTCGACGGCGAGCCGGGTGTGTTCGCGTTGGGTGATTTCGAGATCGCCTCGCGGCTTTCGTACCTGCTGTGGGCCAGCGCGCCCAGCGATGCGCTGCTCGATGCGGCAGAGGCCGGAGAGCTTCGAACGCCCGAGCAGCGTCAGGCCATGGCTCGCACGATGCTCGAAGACCCGCGGGCGCGGGCCCAGGTCGATCGCTTCCACGCGATGTGGCTGGGCTATGTGCAGCTACCCCACTCCGCCGAGCTGACCAATGCACTGCGGACGGAGACCTCGGCGCTGGTCGAGCAGGTGATCTTCGAAGACGCGTCGGCGTGGATCGACCTGTTCACCGCCACCGAGACCTTCATCGATGCAACGCTGGCCGAGCACTATGGCCTGCCCGCAGGTGGAAGCGAGGCCAGCTGGGTGCCGTACGGCGACAGCGGCCGCCGAGGAATCCTCTCCCACGGCTCGTTCCTGTCGGTGGCCGCGGGGCCCGGCGACACCAGCCCCACGCGTCGCGGCAAGTGGATCCGCGAGCAGCTGATGTGTCAGCCGATACCGCCACCACCCCCCGACGTCGACGCCGACAACCCACCCACCGAGATCGAGGCCGACTGCAAGGCCGACCAGTACCTCATCCACGCCGAGGTGGGTGCCTGCCGCGGGTGCCATGCTCAGATGGACCCCATCGGGTTTGGGCTCGAGCAGTACGATCGCGAGGGCCGATTCCGCACCACCGAGCCCGACTCGCCGCAGTGCAGCATCAGCGGCGACGGCGAGCTGGTCGGCGTTGCCCCCTTCAACGGTCCGGCCGAGCTGTCGGGCCTGCTGGTCGACAACAGCCTGATCCAGTCGTGTGTGGCCCAGCAGCTGTATCGCTTTGCGCTGGGGCGCGAGGTCGAGTTCGACGACATGCCCCTGGTGCTCGAGATGGCCGACGAACTCACCGAAGGTGATGGCCGGTTCGATACCTTGCTCGCGACGCTCGTCGCCCATCCTGCCTTTGCGCTCCGGAGGGAGGAGTAGTCATGGTGAGCTCCAAGTTTCGGTTGCCACGACGGACGTTCTTGCGAGGCCTCGGCGGTGCTGCGTTGGCGCTGCCGACCCTCGAGATCATGCTCAACGACTCGGGCGAGGCCTTGGCCAGCGGCGGCTCCATGCCGCTGCGCTACCTGGTGTGCTTCGGCGGATTCTCGCTGGTCACCGACGGTTCCGCGCTGACCAACGACTACATCCCCATGACCACCGGTCCCGACTATTCGTTGGGGACCGGGCTGGCGCCACTGGCGACCCGCGGGGTTCAAGACCGCGTCACGGTGGTCTCGGGGCTGTCGATTCCCAGCCAGCTGGCGCAGGACGAGAACGAGCCGATTCCCCCCGCGGGGCGGACGGTGCACTTCCACGCGCACATCAATCCCGTCGTCAGCGGGATGCGGTCGGTGCCCTGGTTGGCCAACGACACCCACATCCCCACGGTCACCGGGCGTAGCTCGGACCAGATCGTGGGCGATGCCGTGGGTCACGAGACCTCGTTCGCGTCGCTGGTCTATCGGGCGCAGGCGCTGCTGTACAACACGGGCACCTACCCGATGAACCGCGACACGATCTCGTATCGTCGCAACGATCGCGGCGAGATCGAGCGTGTGGTGCCCGTGGTCAGCCCGCGTCAGGCCTACGACTCGCTGTTCCTCGGGTTCGTGCCCGACGATCCGGCCGAGGCGGCGGCCAAGGAGCTCGAGCTCGACAAGCGTCGCAGCGTCCTCGACCTCGTGGACCGTCGCATGGGCGGCCTGGTCGATCGCCTCGGCACCGCCGATCGTACGCGGCTCGAGCAGCACTACGACGAGATCCGTGCGCTGGAGATGCGCCTGGAGCTCGACGGCCCCAAGGTGGGTGGCGAGTGCCAGCAGCTGCCCGACCCGGGCAACGATCCGCCCCTGGGTGGCGAGTTCTCGGGCGAGGATGCCTACGACGTCAACGCCGGCTACAGCGACGAGGACTCGCGGCTGCGGCTGATGTGCGACCTGATGCACATAGCGTTCACTTGCGATCTCACCCGCGCCGGATCGCTGATGTTCACGATGTTCCAGTCGTTCATGAACGTCAATCCGATCACCGGGCATCCCTACGGGCTGCACGACATGAGCCACAACGGTGAGATCCCCGAGCTGGCCGATGCCATGGCCTGGCACGTGGAGCACTTTGCCTACTTGGTCGGTCGCCTGGCCGACACGCCCGAGGGCACGGGCAGCGTGCTCGACTCGTGCGCCATGCTGTTGATGAACGAGGCCGGAGGTGGCTTCTCGTACGAAAACGGTGTGACCCAGTGGAGCGCGCACTCCACCGACAACATGGCCATGCTCGTGGCTGGCGGCGCGGGTGGCTTGCTGCAGGGCGAGCACATCGTCGCGCCCTCGGGCGCCAATCATCCGGGCAATGTCGTCGTCTCGGCGATGCGGGCGGTGGGTGTCGACGAGGACTTTGGCGAGGTCAGCGGCGTGATGCCGGGCTTGCTGGACGGCTGAATCGGCGCGGCGGCGGTGGCCGAGGGTCACCGCCGTACACTGGAGTGCATGCACCTGGGGTTGCGGCGGTCGTTTCCGCCGCAGGAACGGTGACCGGGCTGCCCGGTGCCGGAGCAGGAACCACGGCGTCCCCGCAGCGGGAGTGGCGAGGGCGTCACCGCGTCCACCCGAGGGCGGGGCGGCGACCCCTGCCGCGCACGACACAGCGGGATGGCCTAGCTGGGCGGCGCAGGATTGTCGGCAATCGCCCGCTGGATTGCGGCGAGAGAAAATCCCTCGTTGGCCGACAGGCGCCCGTCCCCCGATATCGACATCAAACCGGTTCCTGGGATCTCATTGCCATCGGCATCGATCCGTATCGCCGCGCCGGCGTGGTGCACACCGATGAGTCGCCAGCGCTCGTCGAACAGGGGGCTGCCCGAGTTGCCTCCGAGCGTGTGCGAGCGGTAGTGCATCAGCGTGCCGTCGGTATCCTGTAGATCGTTGTCCTCCAGGGCCAAGTGGAGGTCACGAGCCGCAGGGTGGCCGATGACGTACACACGGCTGGGGGACGTGATCGTGGGCCCCGGCAAGGTCGGCATGAGCGGTGGCGTCCACTCGGGGGCGTCCTGTAGCTGCAGCACTGCGATGTCGACCGATTGGGGTGGACGCATCGACAACGGACTGTTGGGTGACTCCCACAGCACGCCGCTGACCTTGAATGGGCCGGACGCAGCGCGGAGACCCGGCACTCCGTCGAAAGAGGCCTGGGCCTGTGTGGCGGTGAGCGTGTTGGGCAGCACCCGGACCCCATGGGCGTTGGCCACGTGGAAGTTGGTGACCAGGACCAGCGCGTCGGTCCAGCCGGCGTACAGAGTGTTGCCGGGGATCAAGAAGCCCGTGCCTTCGGCGCGGTCGGATGCCGCCACGCCATAGGGCTGCACTCGCGCCACGCCACACGCCCACGCCAGCCCCTCGAGGATCCATCGAATCGACCGCGCTTCCTCCTGGCCGAACGCGGCTTCGAGGTAGCTCGCGCTCTCGTCGAGCTTGGCGATCCGATCGGCACCGAGGATCGCGGGCGACCAGTGCCCGCGCGGAGCCTTGACGGCACCCGTGTCGAGCAAGTCGAGCATCGCGCGGTGCTCGGGGATGTCGAGCTTCAGCCTCCAGATCTCACGCATCTGGCGGCTGGTCGAGCCGATGGCAAACGCATCGTGCTTGTATTCGTCGACGTAGCGTCGCGCCCACGACAGCGCATCGTCCCAGCGATCGAGGGCAATGCATGCTTCGGCGGCGGTCGGCGGATCCCACCGGTCGAGCTGTCCTGCGGAGTCCTCGGCCTCGATCTGCTGCAGGATGGTATTGGCGAGCTCCTGCGGCTCCATGTCCGCAGGGGGTGGCGAACGGACGTCGAAGTTCTTCCGCAGCGCCACGCTGTTGATCCCGTGCCAGCGACTCTTGGTGCTGCGCCACCCCCCTTCGCAGGTTGCCACCGCCTTCTCGAGAAAGGCGTTGGGTCGGTGGCCGCCCCGGACGAAGTGCTGCTTGAGCGCACGGGCACGCAACCCCACCAGCTCCGATTGCTCCTCGTTCGTGACGTCGTTACCCCGCGAGAGTGTGTCGTCGATCGTGCGCAGTCCTTCTTGGAGCTCACCCAGCTCGATCAACCCCTGGGCGTACCGTCGGTGCAGCTCGGGTGCATCCTGGCCAGTGCGGAGCAATGCGTCGCCGGCATCGACCAGCAGCGGAAACAGCCGCGCACCCTGAAGGGCAGTGGCAATGCGGAGCGACGCCTCGGTCGGCGCAGCGTTGTCGGTGCTCGAACACTCTCGCTCGAGCTCACTGGTCAGCGCGGCAGCAGCATCGTTGCCGAGTGCCTCGGCCGCATGTTCGAATCGCTCGGCCAACCTCGTCCAGTCCATGACGGCCTCTCTGCTCGTGTCTCGCGACACGCCACGGTCAGGCTGCCATGTGGCGGTCTCCGGTTCTAGGGACCCTTTGGGCCGTGCCCATGGCAAATTCGTCGA
>JAHZJA010000976.1 GCA_022601155.1 Deltaproteobacteria bacterium
CACTCAGAAGACAAAGCCAATATCCGCCGTGAGATGGGCATATGCGCCCTGTCGAACGGTGGTGCAGAACTTGGGTCGCGTACAGATGATGTCGGACTTCGACACTGTGCGCCCCCAGCGCAATCCGCCCGAACCTCCCAGGGTGAGCCCACTGCGGTGAGTCCAACGGAAGCCCAGGGCAATGCCGGGGACGATGGCCGTCGTCGAGAGCTTGGGTCGGCGGGCCAGGAACTGGTGGGCGACCATCATCGAGGCCTCGGCAAACACGCCGTGGAAGGGTCGGCCCAGCCACACCTGCCCCGACAGCACCTCGCCCATGCCTTGCAGGTGCCAGTAGCGTCGGGGCTGGAAGCCGTACTCGAAGGCGGCGCCGACCGAGAAGCGTCGGCCCAAGGCGCGCTGGTAGCCGAACGACACGGCCCAGTCGGGGATCCGGGCGTGGGTTCGCATCACCACGGTGTTGCGTCGCGGGCCGGTGGGTTCGTCGACCTCGGCGTCGTCGGCTTCGCTCGGCTCGGCGACGACTCCGTCGACGTTGGCGGTGTCGAGGTTCACCGCGCGCGGTCGGGACGGCACAGCGACGGTCGCGGCGTCACTGGGCTCCGCGGGTTGCTCCACCGCGGTGGCGTCGGCCGAGGCCGGGGTTGCGGCGGGGCCCATCACGCCGAGCAACCCGAGCACTCCGACCACCCCCGCTGCCAGTCCGCCGTCCACCATCGTGCTCGCCCAACGGAGCGAGGGCGGTCGAGCTTTCACGCGATGCCCAAAGCGATGTTGGGTGCAGCGTTGTTGTCGATGCTCGCGGGGTGCCAGGGGCTGCCCGAGGTGAAGTACGAGACCGATCGTCTGCAGATTGCGCCCGAGTTCGACGATCCGATCTGCGAAGGCACGCTGCTCGCTCTCGACGAGCACTTGGGGCAGGTGGAGGACGGCCTGGGCGAGGTGGGCCGCAGTGAGCCCTTTCGGCTGTACTGGATGCGCGACGGAATCGTGGACACCTGCGGCGAAGGTCGGGGCGGCTGCTTCTTCCCGGCGACGCGGGTGATGTTCGCCCAGAGCCGCAGCATCACCCACGAGATGACCCACGCCGTCCTCGACTCGGTGGGAGACAGCTACTTCCTCGAAGAGGGCATGGCGGAGCTGTTGTCGGGGGTGGGCGTCTATCACGAGCCGCGTGCCGATGACGTGACGCCCGGCGAGCGGCTCCGCTTGTCTCGCTCCGAGTATCGCAACGGCCACTTCGACTACGACGCAGCCGCTCACTTCATGCGCTGGATCTACGGGCACCGCGGGGTCAATGGCGTCCGTCGCATCGCCTACGAGGTCGAAGACGGGGCTGAGCCCTCGCAGCTGGAGAGCACGCTCGAAGACGTGATGGGCATACCGATCGACGAGATCGACGTCCGCTACCGGAACGAGGCCTACAACTTCTACGAGGGGCTGTCCTACGAGCGTACGCCTTCGCTGACGGGGGAAGAGATCGACGACGACGAGGAGCTCGAGGGGCCCGAGGCGCTCCAGTTCTCCGTCTCGGTCGATCTCAGCTGCGCGAGCGAGGACACCCTCGGCCCGCTGCCGGACGATCGCGAGGGCATGTACCAAGTCCGCAGGCTGCGGGTGCCCGAGCACGCCGGGGCGGTGCTCACCGTCAACGGCGAGGCGGGGACCTGGGTGGAGGTCTACGACCCCTATGCGCGTTGGTGGCGAGGTGTGATGCCCGACTGGATGCTGCCCAACCCGGCGATCGACGTCGATGGCCTGCACCTCGAGCCGGGAGACATCGTCGATGCCGAGCTCATCCCTGGTGTGTGGGCTGTCGTGCTGGGCTCCGACAACAGTGATCAGGGGACGGTGTCCCTGCATGTCGAGCTGACCTTGGTGTCGCCGAAGCCCGACCCCTCCGCCCCGTCGGGTCCCTCCAAGTCGATCTGACGGAGGCCGGGTGGTATCACCGCGGGGTGCGATGCATCGCCCCCCTGTCGATCGCAGTAGTGCTCGGTCTGTCGGCCTTCGGCTGCAAGAAGGAGCAGGACGACCCCACCGTCCAGCGTCGCAAGGTGACCGCCGAGTCCACCTACGACGCGACCGAGACCATCGAGCACGAGGGCTACCGCTTTCGGCTCGCGCTGCCCGGCCCCAGCTGGAAGCTGCTGCGCAAGCAGGACATTCGGCGCATGGTGCCCGACGCGGTCGCGGGAGCGGCGAGCCGAGAGGGGCTGTTCGGTAGCGTGATCATCGAACGCTTGCCTGGGGTAGAGCTGGCCAAGGCGGTGGACATGGTCAACGGGCAGCTCCCCGGGTCGGTCATGGAGTCGCAGGAGGAGATCACGTTCGAGGGGCAGACGGCACTGCGCACGAACTTCACCGCCGTGGTCGAGGGCACCGACTTTCGCTACCAGCGGATCGCCTTCATCCGTGAGGGCTATTTCCACCAGCTGCTGGCGTGGGGGGTGTCTTCGACGACGAGCAAGTCCGATCTCGATCCGTTCTTCTCCGCGGTGGAGCTCACCGAAGGTGCGTTGACCGGCGGGGACGATGTGGCCGAGGTGGTGACGGAGGCGGACGGCGTCACCTGGCAGATCCGCGGAGGGCGGTTTCGGAGTGCGGTGAGCGGAGTGGAGCTGTCGGCGACGGGGCACTGGCAGTTCGTGGTCGGCCAGCAGCTCGAGCAGACCAATGCCGACGCCGAGCTCGCGCTGCAAGACGTCGTCAGCGGGGCGTACTTCGCCGTGATCTCCGAGCGCTACGAGGGGGATGACCCCAGCCGGTTGGTTGGACCGATCGAGGCTGCCGCAGCGGCCCGGCTTGGCACGCGCACCCCGGAGAAGACCCGGGTCGTGGCTGGACAACCCGTGCAGTTCTTTCGCCAGGATCCCGACTCGGGGATGGAGGTGTTGCTCGGGGTGCGGGTGGCCGACGGCGCCGTCTCGCAGTTGATGACGTGGTACCCCAAGCCGCTGCGCGACACTGCGGTCGTCGCGTTCGAGGAGCTGCTGGCGGGGCTGACGGTGATGAGCGAGGCGCAGCGACTGTCGCTACGCGAGACGCTGGTGGCTCGCAAAGGGGTGCAGTGGAAGGTCAGCAAGCACACCGCCTTCGTCGGCGAGGAGTTTCGCGACTACCAGCACCAGGCGGTCTGGGCCCAGCCACCGGGGCTGTTCACGGTGTCGATCGGGGACTCGGCCAAGGCGGGAGCCGACAAGGCGGTGCTCTCCATCCAAGCCCCCCTGCAGGCGCTGTACGGCAATCTGGAGGTCATCCCGGGCGGAGAGGACGACGTGGCGCAGC
>JAHZJA010000977.1 GCA_022601155.1 Deltaproteobacteria bacterium
CTCGTGGGGAGCACGCGGAGCGTCGAGCCGGCACTCGAACCGGCGCGCGCCAAGTCGGCGACACGGCGACACGGCGACACGGCGGCGCGGCGCGTGCCGAGCGATCGGTCGAGGTACGGGCGGTCCTTCGTTCGAAGGTACGCGCTCGTCGCCCACCGCCCGCGTACGGGCTGGAACATGGGCGCTCGACCGCCATGCGTTGGTCTCCGTCCGCGCCGAGTCGTGGGTGCCTGATGGGTGCCAGGCCCCGTGCTACCGTGACCACCGCCATGTCCGAGAGCTGCCGTACTGCGTCGATCGAGCACGGAGAGCCCATCGCTGGTAGCGCGGTGGCCTGTACCGCGGTGTGGATCGTGCTCGAGCATCGTGGGCCGTGGGGCAACAAGGCGGTGCCGGAGTCCGACCTTCCCGAGGCCGTCAAGGGCCGCTTGATGCAGTGGCAGAAGGAGATCGCGGGGGCGCGTGTTCAGTTGGTACGGCGTAGCAAGCGTACCGAGGGCTCGCTGCGGCTGTGGCTTGCGGTCTCCGATCTCGGTGGGGCACGGATGTTCGGATGGACGTTGGAGGATGCCGACGCCCTGACCGCAGTCGACGTGCCCGCGGCGGTCGAAGCGATCCGCGCCGGGGCCTCCGTACCAGGAGCACAGGAGTCGACGACACCGCTGGTGCTGGTGTGCACCAATGGCCGACGCGATGTGTGCTGCGCCAAGTGGGGGGTGCCCGTGGTCCAAGCGCTCGAGCAGGAGCCGGGGCTCGATGTGTGGCAGACGACCCACTTGGGCGGCCATCGTTTCGCCGCGACGCTGCTTCAGCTGCCACAGGGGCTGTGCTACGGGCGGGTGATGCCGGAGGAAGCCTCCGCGCTCGCAGCCGCGATTCGGCAGGGGCAGGTGTATCGGCTCGACAGGCTGCGCGGGCGGACTGCGCTGCATGGGGTCGAGCAGGCGGCCGAGGTGGCCTGGCGAGCGGCCAGCGGCGAGGCGCACATCGGAGCGCTGGCGCGAGTCGAGCACGTCGAGGCCGACGATGCGGTGATGGTCACTCTGCACGGCCACGATGGACGATCCCATCAGGTGGCGCTGGAGCGGCGGGAGCTGGGACCGAGTGCCCCGCCCAGCTGCGGCAAGCCGCCGGCTCCCGTGGCGGGTTGGTTTCAGCGGTCGGCCTGACGCGCTCCGGTGATGACCGCGTACGCTGGGGTGCCTGCCGGCGGCGGCGGTCGGTCCCGGCCGCGCCGATGAACGGGAGGGCGGTGCTTTGATAGGGTGACGCAGATGGCCGACGATCCCATCGGGCTGGCCGAGACCGTTGTCGGCTCGGAGCGCGACGGAACACCAGACGATCGAGCCGAGGTCGATGCGGCCACGGAGATCGTGCCGGGCACGGCGTTCGGTCGGTACATCGTCGAGCGAAAGATCGGTGCGGGCGGCATGGGCATGGTGTTCGCCGCGCGCGACCCGGAGCTCGATCGACTGGTGGCGCTCAAGGTGATGCGGCCCACCGCGCTTCGCACCCGCAAGCAGGCGCGGGCCAACGTCATGCGAGGACTGTTCGGGGACGAGGCCTCGGCGGAGCCTCCGGCCTCCGTGGAACAAAGCCGTCTGCTTCGCGAAGCTCGGGCGGCGGCCAGCGTGGCGCACCCCAACGTCGTGACCATTCACGATGTCGGTCGCACCGAAGGTGGGGTCTTTATCGCAATGGAGTTCATCCGCGGCCGGACGCTACGCCAGTGGTGGTCGTCCAAGCCCCGTGATCCGGCTGCGATCGTCGAGACGATGGTGGAGGCGGCGCGGGGACTGGCCGCGGCCCATGCCGCCGGCCTCGTGCACCGCGATTTCAAGCCCGACAACGTGATGCTTGGCGACGACGGCCGAGTGGTGGTGGTCGACTTCGGCCTGGTGCGAGCGGCGGGGATCGAGGTCTCGCAGGCGCAATCGATCCCGGCGATCGATGCGCTGTCGGAGGAACTCACTCGGGAAGGCACGATGCTGGGCACGCCCGCCTACATGGCCCCGGAGCAGTACGACGGTCACGCCATCGATGCGCGCACCGATCAGTTCGCGTTTTGCGTCGCGCTGTGGGAGGGCCTGGTCGGCACGCGACCGTTCCGCACCGCGATCCCGGCGCTGCTCGACGGACCGCCGCCGCCCCCACGAGACACGGAGCGACTGCCGCCGTGGCGATTCGAGGTGCTCCGCCGCGGGCTGTCGCTCAGCCCTGCCGATCGGTACCCGTCCATGGATGCCCTGGTGTCAGCACTGATGGCGGACCCCGCCGTCGCCCGCAGTCGCCGACGGATGGCGGTGGCGGTGGGGGTGCTGGCGTTGGCGGGGGTGGGCGTGTGGCAGGGCGGCAAGGCCCTCGCCCGCCGCCGGTGCGAGCAGGATGCCAGCCGGATTGCCACGGTGTGGAACGACGACGTGCGGTCCCGGCTCGCGGCGTCGATGGCTGCGACCGGGGTGCCCTATGCGGAGGAGACCGCGACCAAGGTGACCGCGCAGCTCGATGGCTTCGTCGATGAGTGGAGCACGACGCGTCGAGATGTCTGCCTGGCATCGGCGTTCGAAGACGACCCCGATGGACTGATCCCAGGCACGCTGCTGTGCCTCGACCGCAGTCGCGCGTCGCTGTCGATCTTGCTCGACGCGACCGAGTCGATCGCCAAGGCGGGCGTCCGCGGCTCGGTGTCGGCTGCGGCCAACATGCGAGCCCCCAGCCGCTGCGCCGAGCCCGTCATCGCCCGGCGCTTCGCGGCACAAGGACCTCCATCCACGGGCGTCTCGGCGGAGGTTCGTGACGAGGTGATGCGCAGCTCGGCGATGGAGGCGATGGGGCGCTACCGCGAAGCCCTGACGCTGGCCCGGAGTGCAGCGGGCAAGGCTCAGGTGCTCGACGCTCCTGGCCTCATCGCGAAGGCACAGTTCCGGGTAGGGGTGATGCTCGAGCGGACCGGGGAGTACGACGGCGCGATCGAAGCGTTGGAGCAGGCGGCTCACGGCGCGGCAGAGGTCGGTGAGGATGGTGATGCGGCTCGGGCTGCGGTCCGGCTGGCGTATGTGCTGGCCAAGGGCAAGAGCGACATGGAAGGGGCGACCACCTGGGCCCGGTGGGCCGAGTCGTACCTCGACCGGACCGAACAACAGGACGACGGGGCGGCTCGGGCTCTGCACGGTGAGCTGGGCACGGTGCACGGGCTGCGCGGGGACATGAAGCTCCAGCTGTCCCATCATCGTCGTCAGCTCGAGCTGGCTCGAGCCAGCATGGGCGCCGACCATCCCGGATTGCTGGTCCCGCTCAACAACGTGGGGTCCTCGCTGACCGATGTGGGGGAGTATGCCGAGGCGCTGACCCTGCTCGAAGAAGCCGTGGGGATCCAGGAGGTGTCGCTGCCCGACAATCACCCCGATGTCGCGATGACGATGACCAACATCGCGAGGCTGTACTGGATCGCCAAGGACACCGACGCTGCGGCCAAGGCATCGCGGCGGGCCCTGGCAATTTTCACCGCCTTGCTGGGTCCGGACCATCCGCGGGTGGGTGACTCGCATGGAAACCTGGGGCTGGTGCTGCTCGAGCAAGGGCGAGAGGACGAGGCTCTCGCACAGTTCGAGCGCGCGGTGGAGATCGGGCGGTCGGGTGGTGCCGACACGGCGCGGCACGCCATGGCGCTGGCCAACCTCGGCGACGCCGAGCGTGGCTTGGGGCGCATCGAGCAGGCCTATGCCCACCATGAGCACGCGCTGCGGATCTACGATCTGCACCAGCCGGACAACCCCCAAAGGGCGTTTGCAGTCCATGGTCTCGGTAACGATCTGCGGGAGCTCGAGCGGTTCGACGAGGCCCTGACTCGGTTCGAGACGGCGCGGGAGATCCTGGCCAAGTCGTTGCCCGAAGACAATCCTCGGCTGGCCATCATCGACGTTCAGATCGGTCGAACGCTGCTGGATCTCGAGCGACTCGACGATGCGGAGCCCGTACTGCAGCGTGTGGCACAGGTTCTTCGTGGCGACCCGGGCTCCGCCGACAAGTTGGTCGATGCACTGCTGTTGCTCGCACGCGTAGCGGATGCCCGCGGCGACGCAGCCCAGGCGCTCGAGCACGCCCATGGTGCGCAGGCGGTCGAAGGGGCGGACCAGGACAAGCTCGACGAGGTCTCGGCGTGGCTCGAAGGCCGCGCTACGGCAGCCGCTCCCCCTGAAGGCACCACGCCACCGCCGTGAGTTAGGATGGGGTCATGCCCCGCATCTTCCTCGTGTCGTTGTTGTTGTTGGTGTCGTGTGACAGCACGCCCGCAGCGCCCGCAACGTCGGCTGCCGACGCCAAGCCCGTCGCGAGTGCCGAAGGGCCTATCGAGGCCAAGGCCGAAGTGAAGGCGGAGCCGAAGATCGATCCCTTGTTGGCCAAGGTCTGCGCCGCGTACGACGAGGAAGTCGCGGCGAACCCGAGCCCCGAGCAGATTCTCAGTCGCACGGCCTTGCGGGCGGTGAGCAGCCATGGCGTGTCCGAGGCGCAGCTTGCGTCACTCGGTGGCCAGCCGGCTCAGCTTCTCGCATCGATTCGCGAGCGCGGTGACCCGCCACAGTGCAAGGCTTTCGCCGCGGCGATCGAGCGCGTACCGCCGCCCCGCTGAGGGCCCGTTCCGTAGTCGAAGCCTCCGCGTTGGGCTCCTTGGGCTCGTTC
>JAHZJA010000978.1 GCA_022601155.1 Deltaproteobacteria bacterium
AGATCGCATCGGCGGGGGGCAGCTTCTTCCGCGTGTTCGACCTCGACTGCGCCGACCCGATGGCCCCGGGCTGCGCCGCGCAGTGGGTGCGATGGATTCAGCCCTCCCAGGACGCCAGCTCCAGCAACACCGGCTCGTCCATCTTCGACTTCGAAGGCGACGGGCAGGCCGAGGCGGTCTACGGCGACGAGTGCTATCTGCGGGTCTACGAGGGGGCCAGCGGCGAGGTGCTGTACTCCGCGCCCCGGACCTCGTGCACCTGGTACGAAAACCCGATCGTCGCCGACCTGGATTTCGACGACAACACCGAGATCCTCGTCGGCTCCAACACCAACTGCGACGTCGGCTGTCCCACCGTGGATCCGATCCACCGCGGGCTCCGCTGCGAAGACGGCATGGGCTGCCCGTCGGGGATCTGCGACGGGGGCTTTTGTCGCTGCGCCGACGACTCGGAGTGCCCGCCCGAACATGGCTGCAACCCGCCGCCCCCGGGCACCGGCGGGGTGGGCGACACCTGCCGCGCCATCCACCCCCAGGGCATCGCGATTTCGGGCGTCCGGGTGCTGCGCGATCGACTCGACCGCTGGGCCAGCTCGCGACCGCTGTGGAACCAGCACGCGTACTCGATCACCAATGTCGAAGATGATCTGTCGATCGCGGCCACCAGTGCCTGGACCCAGAACTTCAGCGATCCCGCGCTCAACAACTACCGCCAGAACCGACAGGGCGATGCCTCCGCCGAGGAGCTTCCCGACATCACGGGCAAGCTCGAAGACACCGCGTGCACGCTCGACGGCACCGATGTCACGTTGATGGGGACGGTGTGCAACCGCGGGCTCAAAGCCGTGGCGGCGGCGCTCCCGGCCGCCTTCTACCTGGGGGATCCAGCCGCAGCGAACGTACTGTGCGTCGCATACACGGCCGAGCCGGTGCCCGTGGGCGAGTGCCGCGAGGTGAGCTGCGCCATCGGCTCGGAGGTCTCGGGTCTCATCACGATGGTCGTCAACGACGACGGCATGGGCAATGCGCTGACGGTGGAGTGCAACGACGAGAACAACACCGACACCGTAGAGGTCGCCAACTGTGTGCCCCCCGGATGAGGGACGACGGCGTGGCCGGGTGTTTTTGCTACCATCAGGGCGTGAAACCTTGGCTTCTTGCAGCGGCTCTCGCCCTCGCGCCGGCGGGCTGTAACTTCGACTCGTCTGGCGGCGGAACGGCAGGCCCGGCGCTTCCGGGCGACAACGACGATACTGGGGGTGCCACCACCACGACCGGGAGCGCGGAGACCACCGTCACCCCTCCGGCCAGCACTGGTAGCACCACCACACAGCCGCCTGCCGACACCACGGCGGACACCGGTCCCCCCGCCGAGACGGACGACCCGGTGGGGCCCGTGCTCACGGTCTCGGATCCGGATGGCTACGACTTTGGTCCGCGCGACATCGACTCCGAGAACACGCGCGAGTTCATGGTCACCAACGAAGGCGACCAGGAGGCCGCGGGGCTCACGTTCGCACTCTCCGAGCCCGGGGTCGATGCCCCTGGCTTCGCGATCATCGCCAACGAGTGCGGCGACACGCTGGGCGCAGGACAAAGCTGCACGGTCACCGCGGAGTTCGCTCCCGACTTGTTCGGTCCGCATGCGGGCACGCTGGAGATCGAATACGAGGGACTCGCAGGGGCCACCGAGATGATCTCGCGGGAGATGATCGGCGTCGGCATTGGTCTCACTGGCAACCTGGTCACCAACGGCGGAGGGGAAGATGGCGCCACCAACGAGGCCCCCCCGGGTTGGACACTCACCGCCGGGAACTGGGTCACCTCGATGGGAGTAACGATCGTGCCCAACAGCGGAGCGCACTTCATATGGCCCGGCAACGGCATCCCGGGCCTGTCTGAGTACAGCATGTTCCAGCAGATCCCGGTGGCTGGGCTCACCACCTGGGGAGACGCCGAGGACGTGTTGTTTCACGTGAGCATCTGGGCGCGTTCATTCGACCCTGGCAACGACCCGATGAGGTTCACCGTCCGCTTTCAAGACGGTGGAGGTGCCAATGTTGGCGAGTTCAGCAGCCCGGACTTCTCCACCCCCATGTGGACCGAACTCGTCGGAATGTTCGAGGCGCCCCGCTCGACCGGGCTCGTTCAGCTCGTGCTCAGCTGCTCCCAGGTCTCAGGCTTGTCTTGCAGCGCCTTCTTCGACGACATCGAGATTCGGGCCGAGTATCAGGGTTGAGCGCGCCGTGACGCACTGGACACGACACGGCGCCGCAGCCATCGGTGGCTGGTGCCTGCTGGCCACCGCCTGCCTGCGGGCCCCCATCGGAGACCCGGTCTTCGGCGAAAACGGCGACCGCGGGCAGGCCAGCGACACCGATGGTCCGGGCGCCGAAGACTCGACCGTCGGCGACCTGACGGGCTCGGACTCCACCGGCGACACGACCGATTCCACGGGCTCCGGCGCCCCCATCTGCCACCCCTCCTACGTTCCGTGCCTTCCGGTCGTCGGCGATCTCGACTGCCCGGATGTCGTCGCGCTGGGAGCCGCGCCCGTCACCGTGGTGGGCCCCGACGAGTATGGGCTCGATGCCGACGGAGACGGCATCGGCTGCGAGCAATGACCCCCTGCGCCGACTCTCCGGGGCAACGCGCTACTTGTCGCGCCGCTCTTGCCGCTTGACGTGGCGACGAATGGGAAACACCTTCTTCGCCGCCTCGGCCACCTCGTCCATGTCACGGACCATCTCGTCCATGTTCTTCACCAGGGGCCCCAGAGCCTCGACGACCTCGCCCAGCGCGCGGGTGGTCTCGGCAAACGCGACCACGGCCTCGTCGAGGTCCTTCATGGCGGTGTCGGTGCCATCGAGCACGGGACCGACCTGTGCGATCACCTTGCCGCTGTCGTCCATCAGACGCCCGGCCTTGTCGACCATCGCCTTGCTGTCGTCGAACATGCCGTCGGCGCGGCGAACGAGCCCCCCCGAGCGTGCGAGCACCCTGTCGAGCCGGGCCAGCGACTTCTCCACCTCGTCCAGCGTGCCGAGCATGCGGTCGTAGACCTCACCGTCGTCCTGCAGCACGCGACCGATGGTGCTCTTTTCGTCCTGGACCTTGGCCAGCAGCGCGCCGCTCTGCTCGAGCAGCTGGCGCAGCGGCGAGTTGGGATCGGCGACCTCGGAGGTCATCATTCGCGCGTTGTGGATCAGCGCTTCGAAGTCCTCGACCAGCGGATCGCCCTGCACCTGCGGTAGCAGGTCGGCGAAGCTCCGCGGCTCGAGCACTTCCACGGTGTCGCCAGGCTGCAGCGCCGCAAACTCCGCCGTGCCCGGGCTGATGACCAACCCCACGCCGCCCAACACCCCTTGAAGGTCGAGCGATGCCTTGACGCGCGCCCGAGAGTCCTGCCGGATCCGCGAGACGAACGGCTCGCGAATCTCGATGGAGGCCGACACCCGGTTGTCGTCGGTGATCCGCAGCGTGTCGATGATCCCGACGTCGATTCCCAGCATCTCCACGCGGCTGCCCGGCGCAATTCCATAACCCTCCGCGAGCACCACCTCGAACCTCGCCGTCTCGTCGAAGTTCCCCCGCGCCCGCGACAGCAACACGAGGCTGCCCACCAGGGCAATGACGGTCAGCAGCAGGAACACCCCCGCCACCCACTCCGCCCGTCGGACCCGAAACGGGATGCTCACGCGGCCCCTCCCTTGGCGGTGGCGACGATGCGACCGCCGTCCACCGTGATCACGCGGTCGACGAGCTCCGCGGCAAAGTCGAGGTCATCATCGGTCATCAGCACGGTCGCCCCGGCCGCCCGCAACCGCTGATGAATGCCTCGCACCAGCGCCCGACCGCCCGGGGGCAGCAGCGCGCTGGGGTCTTCCACCAGCAACATCCGGGGAGCGGGCGCGACCGCCCGCAGGTACGCCACGCACTTTTCCACCTCGGCCGAGACGGTCGAGGCACGCGCATCGGCTCGACCCAGCAGCCCCGCGTCGGACAACAGCTGCGTCGACCGCTCGCGGATCGCCTCGGGCGAGTCGCTGCCCCGGTAGCGCAAGGGCAGCTCGACGTTGTCACGCAGGGTCATGTTGGCCAGCAGGCCCCCATGTGTCGACACGTATCCCACCGCGAGCTGAAGGTCCAGCAGCGCGTAGCGATCGGCCGCGAGCACGTCCGTCCCGGCCACCCGCACCCGACCACGATCCGGCCGATCCAGGCCCCCGCAGCATCGCACCAGCGCCGTGAGGCTGGTCTGGTCAGCGCCCACGAGCGCGACCGACTCCCCCTCGGCCACCTGGAGGTCGATGCCATCCAGCACCACCGCACCCCGATGAACGTGGAGCCCCTCGATCTCGATGGCGTTCATAGGGTGATGAGCGTGATGGCGACACCGATGATGGTGCACCAGCTGAGCGCCTCGACGACCGCACGGCTGGCCCGGCGCGGAACCTCGGTGAGGTCGGCATGGACCGCGAGCCCGTGGTAGCAGGCGATCGACGCGATGGTTCCACCGAACAGCAGGCTCTTGACCAGCGCGATCATGAGGTCGCCGGGGTACAACAGCGACTCGACGTTGGTGACGATGTGGCTCATCGATGGTGCCACGCGAAACATCTGGGCGGTGAACAGACCGGCCAGCGCCGCGACCACGATGAAGACCATCGTGAGAGCCACGGCGGCGACGCTGAGCCCGATGAAGCGAGGCAACAGCAGGAACTTGGCGGGGTCGATGCCCATCGTCTGTAGCGACTCGATCTCGCCCCGCCAGCTCATGTTGCCCAGCTCCACGGTGATCGCCCCACACGATCGCAAGATGATGAGGATCGCGGTCAGCAGCGGCGCCAGCTCCCGCACGAGGACGAGCGTCAGCACCCGGCCGAGCACGCCAACCGCCTCGAAGCTCGGGATCATCGTGGCCGACAACGCGACGACCGACACCGACATCATCACCGCAAAGAACACCACCAGCGGGACGCCGTCCCAGCCGCTGAACACCACCTGGCGCGCAACCTGTCCGCGCACCGCGGCTCCTCCCTCGGAGGGGCGTCGCACCAGAGCCACCACCGCGAGGACCGTGAGCGCGGAGTACGACACCAGACGTCGTCCTTCGTCGATCAACCAACGGCCGGGGGCTCGCAGCACCGCGCCGATGGTAGCAGGGGGTTGCGCGCCACGGCCGTCCGCACGCACGCACCGCGTACCGCAGGCCGCCCACCGCCGCGGGTCCGTGTACGATCGTCGTCGACGATGGGCTGCATGAGGACAATCGGGGTGGCGACCCTGACCCTCGCGTTGGGCTCGGGATGCCCCGGGCCAGCAACCGAGGACACGGCCACCAGCGGGACCACCGCCGTGACGACCGGCGTCACCACGACCAGCTCGGGCGTCGACGAGTCGGACTCCACCTGGAGCCTGCCCGACCACGACGTACCTCCCCCGATGCCCAGTCAGACCGCCGGCTGTGCGCGCTACGTGGAGTGTGCGGCCACGCTCATGCTGCGCGACGCGGCCGCGATCGAGTCGATGTACGGGCCGGATGCCGCGTGCTGGCAAGAGAGTTTCGAGGATGCCAGCACCTGCGACAGTGCCTGCGCCGAGGCCATGTCGACGTTGCTCGCGGAGCTCGAGGCCAATGGTGATCCGATTCCCGAGGTCTGCGATCCGCCGGTCGAGCTGTCGTGGCCGGACATCGAGACCATCATCGATGCGCAGTGCGTGCAGGAGTGTCACGAGCCCGGCGGCGACGACTCTTCGCTCGACCTCAGCCGCGACCCGTACCTGTCGCTGTATCAGGTGGCCTCGGAACAATCGGAGCTGTACTTGGTGGACCCGGGGAGCCACGAAGAGAGCTACCTGTGGCACAAGCTCGCCGGATCACACGGTGCAGCGGGAGGCATGGGCGGTCGCATGCCCAAGGGCGAGCCTCCTCTGCCTCCGATGACCGTCGAGGGCATCGCGGCCTGGATCGACGCCGGCGCTTCGAGCTTCTAGACTCGACTTTGGCGGTTTTCCATGGGCCGCAACGCCGTCAGCGGCAGCTGCCTGGCGAGGCTGCGCTTCGAAGGCGCATCGGGTCATGCGTCGAGGAGCGAAAACACTGCAACAGCGGTCGGGGGCGGTGTTATGGCGCGTGGAAAACCGCCAAAGTCGAGTCTAGAGCAGCGATCGGTTGGATTGCGCGGCGCAGTGAGTCGTGGCGAAAAACCGTAGCGCCTGGCGTGTCGCCCGATACCAGCGATGCAGCCGGTCTTCACCACTCCGCCGTGGTCGGCCACATGGGACGCCGCGCACACTGGTGACCCAAATCGCGAATGCAGAACGTCATGCGCCGCGGCCGTACCTTCAAGTCCGGTTGTAGCGGGGCTCCGTCCTACAGACCCAACGTCGGCGTAAACACAGGCTGAAACCAGCCACCAAGCACGACCGAAAAAGTCGGCTGGTGTCGCAATCGACCGAGGCGGACCAGAGACTATCGACACCGTAGGAGCCATTGATGTCGTTCAACGCTCGCCCGGGTCGGTGCGAGGGACGACCCCATCACGGGTACGCTCGGAGGCTTCGTCGAGAGCCACGCGACACGACGCCAATACAGTGGTCCACGAGCTCGCGACCCCATTCGCCATACTCTCGATGCAAGCCCAGAACCCATGGGGCACGAGCCCCTCGAAGCGATCGTTCTTCACTTCCATGAACAATCGGCACACCACACCGAACTAGCAGCACCCCCACCATTGAGAGCAACCAGATCGAGCTCATCCGACACGACGAGCGTGCAGCGTTGCTCGCCCGCCGAAGCCGGCCCCCCGTCGTGGGCCAGGAGCAGTCGCATTGGCGAGCCCACCGAAACCACGGGGTGAAGTGCGCCAGCGAGACACATACCGACATCACAGCGATCACCAACACACTCAAAGCAGACACTCGGGCGAACACCCCCCAATTGATACTCACGCCTTCGCAGATATTCGACAGAGAAAGAAGTAGCCACAATGACAATCCCCACCAAGATGCTTCACCCCCGCATGCTGCTGGGCATGCTCCCGCTGCTCACCACCCCCGCGTGCGCCCCGTGTGACACCGAGGCAGGCTCCTCCCGGTGCAGGGCCGTGGATGCCGCTGCGGATCGTGCCACCACGGATCAAACGGTCGATGGGTTCAATGCCGTCCGCGTCGAGATCGAGAACAACGAGACGTTCGAGCAAGTTGGAGACCTGTGGGTACGACGGAGCTTCACCGGCGGAATCCGCCACACCTTCGAGGAAACAGACAGAGACCAGTGGACCGTCTACCTGCACGACCACGACAGACAGCGATCCGTATGGCTGGATCTGCATACATCCAAGGTATCTTTCCAGGACCAAGGCGCCCCCGTAGCCGTACTTTCACCGATCCTCTCGGCGTACAGCACCCACAAGGCCGTCAATGGCCTCAATGCCAACCGCGTGGAGATCTACGATGGCCAGGGCGCGTTTCAGAACAGCGGCATCGCGTGGCACGAGCTCGATCAGCACGGCGACGTCATCGACACGTTCACGGAGTGTGGAAGGTTCGACCTCCTCGTCTGCATCTGCAAGACCGAGAACGACGAGCCCCTCATGATCGAGATGAACCTCCTCACCAAGGAGGCATTTTACTTCGCCGATGGCTACACGTTCCTGTCCGACATTCACGACTCATCCGACATCATTCTCACCGAGCCCAATCCCGACAAGTTCGGTGCGATCGTCGGCAGCACCAGTGATCCGCGGGTTGCCATCAACAACGCCGCGCAGGACTTCCTTCCGCACCTCCGCGATGAGTCCTGGATGAGCTCCGTGTTCGGTGCCGACTACGACTCAGCCCAGGCGGATCTCCTCGCCTCGACGATCGAGCACGGCGACCTGTCGTGGTTCCCCGTGATTGAGACCTTCCCCGCGGCAACCTCCCGCGCATCCGTGAAGGGAGTCACCATCGGGAACTCGGCAACGGGCCAGGCCGCCAGGCTGGACGGTGCGTACAAGGGCGGGACCGTGTACTGGAGCGATGCTCTGGTGGGATCCGGTGCGGATGAGCTCGCCGCGCGCATGGTGGCCGTTCAGGAAGTGGCGCACCACTTCGACAGCCTGCTCAACCCGCGCGGCCTCCATACCGGCGGAGAAGGGGTCGTGGCGGTGAGCCTGCTGTACGGCACGGGGGATGACCATGCCTCGACCCTCAGCGAGGCTCAGCTTGCCTCGCTGCGAAGGTACCGGGATCACGTCGACATCAAGGTCGGCGGCACGACGATCTATGGCGCTGAGCTCGGCTTCCGAGAGTGGGCAATCGGTGCGGTCTCCGTCGTGGCCATCGCAGTGACATTCGGTGCTGCGACACCAGAAGTGGCGGCCGTCGACGCTACGCTCCTCGCCGGAGAGGTCATCGCGGAAGAAACGGTCGTGGACGGTGCCGCCCTGCTGACCGAGGAGAGCGCGGCCGCGCTCGAGTCCGCTGGCGAAGCGGTCGAGGTGGTCGAAGGCGTTGCTGCGCCGACGGCGGAGTCGCTTCTCGGGGCCGAGTTCACGGGAGACGTTCGCTCGGTGTCCGGACTTCAGATCGAGACGGCCCATGCCACGCTGGAGGAGCAGGGCTACCGATTCGTTGGATACCGCGGCACAAACTCAGCAACCGCGACCTCCATCGTCAACGACGGGATCGCAGCTCCGAGTCCATTGCCCGGGGACCCCTGGGATGCGTTCTACGTGGCGGATGACGCAACAGTGGCCGCAGGCTACGCGACAGGAACTGCACCAGGCAACTACGCTGGTGCCCAAATAGTGCGGGTCTATCTACCGACCGCCGAGGCGAATGCCCTGCAGAACATCAGCCTTGGTCTCGACGACGTAGCGGCGGCGGGCAGCGAAGCCGAGGCGGCCCTGGGCAGCGACGCCTGGAACAGCGGCAACTATCTCATTCGCGGTCGCTCCGGTACCGAGAATCAGACGGAGACGATCTTGGGTTGGGTAACCGCAAAGAAGGCAGTAGTCATTCCGTCGAGCATCAAGGTCGGCCAGACCTTCGCCGAGTTCAGTCCCGATCAACTGATCGTGGAAGCGGCTTCGCAGTGGGAGTTCCACATTCCCACACCCATTGGCCTACCGGCGATCACGCCTTAGTGGCCGCCGCGGTGAGTCGACCACCACAGACGGAGCTGGTGGACCCACCGCAGACCTCCGTGGAGCATCGGTCGACCGGCTGACCGATGCTCCCGACCCGGCGCCCCCCTGTGTCACCTCCACCAAGAGTGCAACGGCAGCTGCGCCGCGACGGCCAGGCACCGTGCCACCGATTGTGTTGCCGTGGAGCGCTCGTGGGGTGTACACGCACGGGGTCGACGGCCCACGGCCGGCTCACCATGCGGCTGTCGCTGCGCCACTCCTTCGCCGCCTTCCACGGCCTGCCGCCACGGCTGTGGCTGCTGTGTGCGGTTGGTCTGGTCAACCGCGCAGGCACGATGGTGGTGCCGTTTCTGACCCTGTACCTGGTCTCGGAGCGGGGCTACAGCACCAGTGACGTCGGGCTCATCGGGGCGTGCTTTGGCGGGGGGGCCATTGCCGGCTCGCTGCTCGGTGGATTCGCCAGCCACCGCTTCGGGGTCATCGCCGTCACCCTGAGTTCATTGGTCCTGGGCGCGGCCGCGTTCGCCGTGCTGCCGTGGCTCGACTCTCCGTTGTCGATGGCGGTGGGCGTGCTGGTGGCCTCGACGGTGAACGATGCGTTTCGTCCAGCCCTCATGACGGCGGTGGCATCGACGGTCGACCCCGCCAGCCGGGTCCGTGCGTTGTCGGCGATGCGGCTGGCGCTCAACCTCGGCATGGCGCTGGGACCGGCCATCGGCGGTATGGTGGCGGCCATCGACTACACGTGGCTGTTCCTCGGCGACGCGGCGTCGTGCTTGCTCGCCGCCGCCGCCCTCGTGTGGGGCATCCGTCGCTGGGGGGCCGCTTCGCTCGGCGGCGAGCGGGGCCAGGGCCCGTCCCCTGCCCGCGACGCACCGCCTCCGCGCCGCCGTCATCCTCAGCGAACCATGGCCGCGTTGCTCATCGTGTGCGCGATCTATGCGATCGTCATCTTTCAGTTCTTCACCACCGTGCCCGTGTTCCTGCACGCCGAGTTCGCATGGTCCGAGGCGCACGTGGGACAGCTGCTCGGCCTGCAAGCCCTGCTCATCGTCGGGCTACAGATGCCACTGGTGCACCGACTCGAGGGCCGAGCCCCGCTTCGGGTTGCCGCCGTGGGGGCTGTGCTCTCTTGCGTCGCGCTCGGCGTGCTGACCCTCGGCCACGGAGTGTCGGTGGCCATTCCCTGCACCGTGCTGTGGGCCATCGGCGAGATGCTCTCGCTGCCGTTCCTCACCACCGCCGTGGTGAATCTGGCCGGAGACCGCCCCGCCCGCGCGATGGGACTGTTCACCGCCGCCCTCAGCAGCGGCTGGATCATCGCCCCCGGCTTGGGCCTGTGGATGAGCGAGACGTGGGGATGGGCGGCCCTTTGGATCGGCTGCGCAACGGTGGGGGTGGCGATCGCCGGGGCCATGCTGCTGCTGGCCTCGAAGGCGGCCGAGCCCCACGACGATCGGAAGTCGACCGACGCCTCAAGCCGTTCGACGAGCTGAGGCGAGGATGCGCTCGAACAGCCGGGGGTTGATGTTCCGCGCGAGGAAGTCCTGGCACACCGCCAGATCGAACGTCGCGTCGTCGGGCACGTAGCGGACCACGTAGACGCTGCGAGAGCCCTCCCCGTGGTAGCCCTCGCCCTTGTGGGGAATGAGGCTGTTGAACAGCAGGCAATCGCCGACCTCGAAGTCGTCGATCAGCCGCCCGTCCTCGAACACGTCGGTCATCGTCGCCAACATGTCCGCGTAGGAGAACTGGATGTCCTCGCGCACGCAGTGGGTGAGCATCCGATTGAGGTGGTCGCCCAGCTGCTGTCGGCGCGAGCAGATGAGCCGCCCCCCGACCTCGGCGTTGGCCGGCCGGGTGGGGATCCACAGCGTCAACATCTTGGGATCCTCCATGAAGAACGCGCTGAACGTCCCTAGGTGCCAGTGGTGGTCCTTGCCCACGTCGGCCTTGGTCTCGAAGAAGATGTCGAACAAGGGCCGATAGCCCACGGGTGCCATCCGGTCCACCACCTGCCGCATGCGATGGTTCTTCTCGTAGAAGAAGTCGGAGTACACCATCTTGGTGTAGGTCTCGTCCTTCGCGTAGTTGTCTCCCTCGCCCTGCTGGGCGTGGTCGTAGTGCGTGACGATCTCGTTCATGAGATCGGGCTGGATGGCGTTGCGATGAACTCGATACACGGTGCGCGACTCACTGATGGCGAGGAAATCGTGGGGCACGAACGGCGGCACAGCGCGCTCCCCAGTTGACCAGAGAACCGCAGGGGCGAAATCCCTGCCGGGCCACGATGGGCGCCGAGGTTCCCTCCATGGCGTAGAGGCCAACCCGAGGCAAGCCGTGCTCGCGCGCATAGGCGATGCGGGCGGCCAGCAGTGCACGGTAGCCACCGAGCCCGCGGGCGTGGGGCAGGGTCGCGCTCGCTTGCAGCAACCCAAACTCGAGCTCGGGAAACATGTACAGGCGCCCGCAAGAGATGGGCTCACGAGAAGCCGCGCTGCGGTAGGCCACGAAGCAACGCAGCTGGGCGTCGTCACCAAAGCACACCCGAGCCGTCGCCGCATACTCGCGCTCGTCCACGGGCGCGCCCTCACCAAAGACCACGGCATCGATGTGAAAGAACTGGGCCAGCTGCGCCATCGTCTCCACCCGCTCGACGACGATCTCCGAAGCCGCCGGGCCCGGCTGGTCGACCCCGATCCAATACCCCTGCGCACGATACGAAGGCGCGTAGCCAGCCGATGCCAGCGCTTCGGACAGCGGCCCGCCTTCGGTTTGTACGTACCAGGACGATGGCCCGCCCCGATGGGCGCGGACGACCTCCTCCACCAACCGCGGCACCTCGGACTCCGCCGCCTGAACCATCCGCACGGTATTGAGCACCGCCGCCGGGCGAGGCGATTTCCAGTAGGTGATCTCCGGCCTCGCCATGACCGTGACGTCATCGGCGTATGGCGTGACCCGAGCGAAGCTCTTGCACAGCGCCTCACGAGCGTGCATGTCCAGACCTCATGGGGCGGCGAGAGAGGAACGACCGCATGCCCGGGCGTAGTGACCCTGGCGTTCGCCACCAGGTTTCGACCGACGCGCAACACACGATCGATTTTCACGAGATGCTCATTGTCGAGCATCTCGCACCGAATCGTCGTTCCGACCTGATTGGTGGGTGGACACCATCAACTACCGACCGACCCGATTGCGGTGGACACCATCAACCACTGTCCGACGCGATTGCGGTGGACACCATCAACCACCGTCCGACCCGATTGCGGTGGACACCATCAACCACCGTCCGGCCCGTGTCACAGCCGGGTGTCCTCCGTGGAGTGCGCGCCTTCCCTTCCATCTCGGAGCGCGACGACTTCATGCCACCGCGACGCGACCGCGCGCTCGTCAACGCCGGGCTCTTCGAGGTCCGCACGATCGTCCCGGTCGAACAGCGCGTTCGATTCATTCGCACGAAAAAGACTGAATACGAGCACGGACGCATCCCTGGCGCCGATCCGCGGCACCTTGGAATCCTGCGCATCGCCCAGACCCACAGCTGGGCTCGCTTGAACATCACAACGGTCCCGTGAGCCCCCGTCGATACCGGCTTCCGGATTTAACGGGTCGAGTAGATTTTCGCTCGTGCGCTCATCGTCGTGCCGCTGACACCTGCGGCGCACGAAGAGGAAACAACCGCCTCGCGCGGGTCGGGGCTGCGAATGCACGATGCGAACCAACGCTGAGCTCGCGGCGCACGATCCGGTGGCTCGACCACGGGTCGGCATGAGTCGGCGCCGGTCTGCGCTCGCCGGGCGACAACCGATCGAACCCGAAGCGCTACACCCCGAGCACGATGACCATTGCTCGACGACTACCCGAGGGCGTCCCCTCGGGTTCGCTTCTCCATATCCGCACTGCAACCGTCCTGCTGGCCATGGCCGGAACGCTGGGTGCTTGTGACACCCCGAGCGAAGGGGAGCCCGCCACGCCCGATGCGATCGAACAATCGGATACCGCGGGCAAGGCCGACGACGCCAACGGCGGGGCAGGCTCCTCCTTCGATCCCAACCGATTGATCGCCGACGCCGCCATGCTCGACGACTCGGTGTTCTCCGCCGCCCAGATCGACGCATTCTTGGCCGATCCGTACGAGGACGGATTGCCGTCGTGTCTCGTGCACGAGAGCTTCGGGGGTCGCAGCGCGGGTGAGCTCATCCGACAGACCGCCACCGAGTACGGGCTGAACCCGCTGTTCTTGCTCACCCACCTGCAGAAGGAATCGTCGCTGGTCGGCAAGCTCGGCACGTGCTCGCAGATCGCGATGGACGAGGCGTTCGGCTGTGGCTGCCCCGACGGCAGCGGCTGCGCTCCCCAGTTCTCGGGCTTTGCCAACCAGCTCGACTGCGCCGGCGACCTGACGCGCTCGTACCTCGACGACCTGGCCGCAGGGCAGTCCACCGTCTCGGGCTGGGCGGTAGGCAAGGCCAAGAGCACCCTCGATCCGGTGACCGTCACCCCCGCCAATGCAGCGACGGCCGTGCTGTACACATACACGCCGTGGGTGGGCAACCAAGACGCAGGGGGCAACGCGGCCCCGTTCGGCAATTATCTATTCTGGCAAGTCTGGGTGCAGTACGCCGGTACCCTGGGGTACTCGGTTCCCAGCGGCGACCAGCCCCCTCCCCCTCCCCCTCCCGAAGAGCCCAACCCGGGCGGCGCGCTGTCGGACTGGACGTACATCCTCGACACCGACTTGGGCCTGCGCAGCGATGGCCTGGGCGAGGGGTACTTCCAGGCGCCCCGCGGCGGCGGCCTCCACAACGGGCTCGACATCCTGGGCCACACGGGGGAGCCCGTCTACGCCCCGTGCTCGGGTGAGGCGCTGTCGGGCTTCGAGGGGTCGTTCGGCAACTGGGTGCAGCTGGTCTGCCCCGTCACCCTCGCGGGTCAAGAGGTCTGGGCGTCCATGCTCTACGCGCACCTCGACAGCCGCGAAGTGGGCTTCGGCGGATTCACCAGCGTGGCCAAGGACACCCGTGTGGGCCGGATTGGAAGCACGGGCAATGCCTCGGGGACCAACCCCCATGTCCACTACGAGATCATCTTCCACTCCAGCCGGATCGATGCACTCAACGAGTTCCACAGCGGCAACAACACCTCCAGCAACGCCACCTCCGATGAGGTCTTGGCCCTGCTGCAGGAGCACTGCCTGGCCCCCAATGGTCTGGACTCGGTCGACCCTTCGGGCATCATTCGCTTTGGGCGTCGCTTCGATCCCTACCTGGCGCTGACCTGCCTGGGCGCCAACAAGGCCGCGTTCCAGACCCCGCCCGCCTCGCTCCAGAGCGCCGTGGTCCCGTGGAGCCGGTGGTACCAGGCCACCACCTTCGACGTGGACAACGGGCATCTGTAGGCCAACGACCACGACTCGGCTCGGCGGCACTGCACAGACCACCGCAGTTCGGCCGCCGAGCCCTGCATCGTTCGCTGCATTCGAAGGTTGGTTCGAACCGCCGAGCGGAGGTGACGCGTCTCGAAGCGCAACAACGCGGCCGACGGCGGGATGTCGTCGGCTCCTCCCCTCCATCGATAAGGAACATCGAAGATGCGAAACCAAGGAATGATGCACCCTCGCCACTACACTCTGGTCGCCATACTCGCCATCGCGACGACGGGCGCGTGCGAGGCCGAGACGACCGATGACCTCGAGCTACGGGCCGCGGCTCCGGGCGCTGGCATCGGTGAGCTCGACGAGATCGAACAAATCGAAGAGCCCGAGCAAGCCGAGGTCGTCGTCCCCGAGGACGCCAAGGTCCCCTGCAACATCCCCCAGGCGACTCTCGCCAACAACTGCGGTGCTGATATCCCCGTGACCACCTGCTACTCGGGCAAGAACGGCTCACGCGGGACGTGCGACGTGATGGACTGCGACGAACAATCGGACACGCTGTACCGCTGCGAGGGCGACGTACTGCAGCAAGATGGCAAGTTCACGTGCGCCCCCCAGGCCGACTCGTTCGAGGACTGCACCGAGATCGAGTGACCCGGGTGCGTCGGGGCCAGCCCCTCGGTTCGGCCCCGACGTCGATCGGCTACTCCTTGGACAAGGTCCGGCAGTAGATCCCCACGCGCCGGATCTTCCCGTTGCGCGTGTCGTACTTCAGCCGCAGCCCCGTGAGCACCTGCTGGTCCGCACAGGCGAGCGTGCGCAGCGGGCCCACCGGTGGAAGGTTGGGCATGCCGGGAACGGCGGCGGTGAGGAACGGGTTGCCGTAGGAGCCCAAGAAGCCCGAAGACTGCTCGGAGACCTTCAAGATGCGGAGCGTCTTCACATAGCCATCACCGACGGCGTTCTCCATCAGCACCCCCGCGGGATACTCGTCGCTCACCGTGATCGCCGTGGTCTCCCCAGGCGTGCGGTGGTTGCCGGAGTAGACCTCGATCGTCGCGGTATCGCTGGTCTGCACGAAATCGGTGTTGGAGTCGTTGTCGTACTCGGTGCAGGTGGCCCGCAGCCGTGCGGTGAAGTTGTCCCAGTTGGACGAGGGCTCGCGGTAGGCCCGGAGATCGGTGAGCAGGAAGTTGGGGCCGTGGTTGGTGTAGCAGTAGGCCTTCTTCCACGACGACAGGCTGTTGGTCTTGCCCGAGTCCCACTCGATGTAGTCGTTGGTCTCGCCGGTCTCCCACTGCTCGTCGTCGAGGGGCGGCCACGGCCACGGCAGGGGCTCCCACGGCCCGCCCGGGTTCAACGGACCAGGACTGGCCGCCTCCAGCGGCTCGAGCGATCCGGGGTCGACCAGAGCATCGGCCTCGTCGAAGTCGAGGGCGTCCTCGTCGAGCATGGCCTCGTCGCCGAGGTCTTGGTCGAAGTCCTCGGGCGCGACACAGGCGAGGGGGATGAGCGGCACGAGGGCCAGCAGGGTGCGAAGTTGGAGCATGGGGGTCTCGCTTGTTTGGCCACCATGGGCTGCATGCCCACGGTCGGCGGACTCCTAGAGTCCCCAGCTGCCGATCGGATCACCCCGTGATCTCTCGGCCCTGTGTGAGCGGCCTCGCTCCTCATCGGCCCAACGCCGTGGTGAACGACGGCGTCAACCGACCAGCAAGCCGTGCGCGGCCAGCTGATCGAGCGTGCGCGTCAAGACCTGGCCCAGCGGCTCGCGCAATCCGTCACGCCCCAGCGCGTCGACATCGGCATCGATCGACAGCGAGCCATCCAGCACCCCATCCACCAGCGTGTCGACCAGAGCCTCGCGGTCGTGCTCGCCATCGAGGCGGCGCACGACCATCGCCGACGCCACATCGAGATCGAGCCGCACGTGCCGACGGGTGGTCACGAACTTGGCGTGCTCGGCTTGATACCGCGCGTAGCGAGACACCCGGGGGCGGTCCCCCGCCCGTGTCGCCAGCGAGGGCCGCCAGCTGTGCAGCTCGAGCCCTCCGCTGCAGTACAGCTCGAGTAGATCGGCGCCGAGCCGCTGCGCGACCTCCTCGTCCGTCCCCGCATCGAGACCGCCCGCCCGCACCAGGCCGTTGGCCTGGGTGACCAGCTCCTCGAACGACACCAGATCGGGCCACGCGCGGCGAAGCAGCTGCAGCGCAGCCTTGGTGATGGGGAGATCGGTGCCGATGTCGAGCCCAGTGGGCGTGCGGAAGGCACTGCGCACGCCGGGCGACAGGTCGATGGGCACCTCGTCGTCGACGGCCGCAAAGCCCAGCCACCCCCCGACGACCGTCGTGGGACCGAGCGCGCGGTCCAGATCGACCGCCGCATGGCACAGCAACGTGGCGCGAAACTGCCGGTTGTGGACGAAGTCCAGGTACTGCTCGTGGCGGGTGATGTCGGGCGAGATCCGTCCGAGGGTGTCGACGACTTCAGCCGAGAGCCCGCGGGCGAGCATGGTGTGCACGTCGGCCTCGCCCAGATACTGCAGCTGCTGGTCCCGCGCGCGCTCGACCATCTGGTGGAAGTACAGCGGGGTGTTGACCTCTTCGAGATGCTCGTGGAAGACGTAGTCGGACCCGGTGCGGGAGATGAGCGCCAGCTCGCGGCGCAGCAGCTGCCCCCATGCCCCGTTGGGATCGACGGCACCCGCCAAGAAGTCCACCAAGGCCCCCGCTTGGTCGGTACGCTGTCCCGGATCGGTGAACTGCCCGGTGTGGTAGCGCATCATGTGACGCACGGCGTCGCGTAGATGCCAGCCGGGATAGGTGTTGTAGCTGATGTACGCGATGCCCTGGGGCGTCAGCCGCTCGTGGCACAGCTGCAGGATCTTGTCTTGCACTGGCCGGGGCACCCACGAGAACACGCCGTGGCAGATGATGTAGTCGAACGCGCCCCAGCTGTCGTCGACCTCGAGGATGTCGCCGTGCCGCAGGTCGACGTTGTCCAGGCCCAGGGCCTGCACCGCCGCCTGCCCTTCTTCGATCTGACGGGCGCCCAGGTCGATCCCCACCATGCGGCTGCGGGGCAGCTGCTCGGCCATGGGAATGAGGTTGCCCCCCGAGGCACAACCCAGCTCGAGCACCCGGCAGCTCGTGATCGGGGCCGGATCCATGCCGAACATGCGGCCGATCGTCGCGAGACGATCGGGGTGGGTCCGCACGTACGGATAGCTCGTGTAGGGCACGAGGTCGTAGCTGAATGCTTCATCCTCGGTGCTCATGATGCTCCCCGCGATGCGGCCGTCCGACGGGACTAGTTGATCTTGACGATCGCGCCCATCACCGTGTTCGCAGCATCGGCGAGCGACTTGACCTCGGGACCGGAGACCACCGCTCCCTTGGCGTCGAGGGTGACCGAGCCGGCCTTGCCCCCCGTGAGCCCGACCTTGGTGCCACCGACCGAGACGCCCTTGGCGTCGAGGACGATCGTGGAGCCGCCCACGGAGATCGAGATCTCGGTCGCGGCCGAGATCGCCAGCTTGCCGTCGTTCTTGAGCTCGATCGCGGCCTGGTCGGTCTTGGCGGCCAGGGTGATCTTGGTCAGAGCGTTCATCGCCGCCGACTTGCCCTCGAGCACGAGCGCAGCATCGGTGCCGCTCTTACCCTGGCCGATCGCGAAGTGGTTGGTGGCCATCGCATCGTGGGTATTGGTGACCGACAGACTCGACGTGCCGTCCACGGTGATCTTCTGCTGCCCCTTGACGTCGATCTGGTAGAGGTCCGACAGCGTCAGCTTGGCGAACTGCGTGACCGTCTGCTGCAGGCCGCTTATCAGCTTTTGCTTGGTGAGCCCCTTGGTCTCCAGGATGTCGTCGGCCCCGAGCTTGGTCTCCCGCTTCTCGTCGACGGTGTTGGTCTCCGTCTTCTTGACATGCTTGGTGCGCTTTCCCGTGACCGTCATCGACTGGTTGCCACCGACCGACTCGCTCTGGCTACCGCCGACGGAGTTGGTTTGGTTGGCGGTGACCGAGGTGCTGTGATTGTTGAGGACCTTCTCGTTGAAGTCCTTCTGGGCGTGCAGGAACACCTCTTCGGAGCCCTTGGCGTCTTCGAGCCGAAACTCGTTGAAGCCCTCGCCGCCCTCGGAGCTGGTCGTCTTGATCGTGCTCTTGGTCTTGGACGCGGGCAGGTCGTACGGCGGGGGATTGGCGCCGTTGTAGACACACCCCACCACCAGCGGCCGGTCGGGGTTGCCATCGAGGAAGTCGACGACGACCTCCATGCCCACGCGAGGAATGAACATCACCCCGTACGACGGCCCCGCCCAGCTCTGGGCCACGCGCACCCAGCACGAGCTGGTGTCGTCTTGCGGGGTCTCGCGATCCCAGTGGAAGCGGACCTTGATGCGCCCGTGGGGATCGGAG
>JAHZJA010000979.1 GCA_022601155.1 Deltaproteobacteria bacterium
AGCACTGCGTTGCCCCCGGGCCGCGACCGTCGAGCGTGTATCGGAGAGCTGTCGAGCAACGAAACCGCCGGGGCGGTGTGTTCCCCCCGATATTGCGTGGGATAGGCCCCCTGCCCCCCGTTCGTGCGAGCACCACACCTGCTCGAAGAACCAACGCCGCCATCGGGGCACCGACGCTCCGCAGGCCGGTGGATGACGCCCCGAGCCTGTGCGATGGCCAGCACGGCAACGCTCAGCCACGTGGCGGGGGCCGAGCCGGCGGGTCGCGCGGCCGTGGATTGACCAGTGCGGTGAGCACGTGGTCCTGCCAACGACCATCGATGAACAAGTAGTCGCGCGCCAGACCTTCACGGACGAACCCCAGCCGCTCGAGCACAGCCCCGCTGCGCTCGTTGTTGGGGATGTAGTTGGCCATGACCCGGTGCAACCCGATGATCTCGAACGCATGGTCGAGCACCGCCCGTAACCCCTCGGTCATGAGGCCGCGCCCCACATGGGCATGGTCGAGCGCGTAGCCCAGGTGGCACGCCCAAAACGAACCCCGCACGATGTTGCTCAGCTGCACCGTGCCGATGATCGGACCGGACTCCTGGTCGGCCACAGGCTGCAACAACCACAGCACGGCGCCCAGCTCGTCCATCGGCGCGGTGCGTGCTCGGGCCAAGCGCCGCCAGTGCTCGGCCTCGAAGAACGTGGACGCGCGAACGGGCGAGGTCGAGGCCAGGTGCTCACGGTTGCGCCGCTGGAACGCCGCAACCGCGTCGGCGTGGCTCTCGTCCAGTCTCAGGATCCGCAGGCGGGGGGTCGACAGGGTCTCGATGATGACGGCCATCGGCTACCCGCTCGAGCGTAGCAGCACGAGAGGCAGGAGCGGGCCGACGAGCGAATCATCAGCCTGCGTCGGGTCCACGCCTTGGCCTGGGCCCGCGTATCTGGCAAAAGCGTTGTCACCGAGGATGACGATGGACCGCTTCTACCCCATAGGCACGCCTGGCCAACCATGGACCGACGCCGACAAGGCGGCCTGGCTGGAGTCACGCACGGTGCAACGCAGCTATCGACAACAGGTGCTCGATCGCCTGGAGCACCTCGACGCTGCATTTACGCGCACTCAATACGGTGCGCTGAGCATCGACCCCTCGCGCTATCCACTGTTCGCCGTCCGCAACGCGCACATCGTGCAAGGAGCTCCGTGGGCGCTCATCACCGGGGGGGTGCACGGCTACGAGACCAGCGGCGTTCAGGGAGCGCTGTCATTCCTCGATACCCTCGCAGCCGGCTACACCGAACGACTCAACCTGTTGATCGCGCCGTGTGTCAGTCCGTGGGGCTACGAGGTGATCAACCGCTGGAACCCCCAGGCCCTCGATCCCAACCGCTCGTTCGTCGCCAACAGCCCCGCCGAGGAGTCCGCGGCGTTGATCGAGCTGGTCGGTGGGATTGATGGGCCCTTCTTGCTGCACATCGATCTGCACGAGACGACCGACAGCGACGAGAACGAGTTCCGCCCCGCCCTGGCGGCACGCGATGGCAAGGCGTTCGAGCCCGGCCTCATCCCCGACGGGTTCTATACGGTGGCCGACAGCGACAATCCGCAGCCGCAGTTCCAGTCCGCCATCGTGGCTGGCGTGCGAGCGGTGACCCACATCGCGCCTCCGGACGACAACGGCCAGATCATCGGTTCCGATGTCACGCAGCCCGGGGTCATTCGCTATCCGTTCAAGTCGCTCGGTCTGTGCGCGGGGGTCACCGACGCACGCTTCACCACCACCACCGAGGTCTACCCCGACAGCGACAAGGCGACCCCGGAGATTTGCAACGCGGCCCAGGTTGCCGCCACCCGAGCTGCGCTCGACCACGCCCTGGCCCACGCAACAGCCTGACCCACGACGCGGCCCCCCACCGGTCGACCCGATGGCTGGGCCCGCGTGCGCCCTCGCCCACGCGAGTGCCCGACCCACGACGCGGCCCCCCGGTCGACCCAACGGCGGGGCGCGCCCGCGCCGAGATCCCGGCTGTTGCCCTACTCCACGTCGACCACGAGCACCCGGTCGACGTCTCCGCGCCGGTACCGAACATCGAAACGTCGCGCCGTCTTGGCCTGGCTGTACAGCGACATCGAGTCCATCACGGAGCTGGGATTGATGCCGTTGACCCGGGTGACGATATCGCCCGACCGCATGCCGAACAGGTACGCGATCGATCCGGGGCTCACACCTTCGATCCGCACGCCGTAGACCGGGCTCTTGACGGGCCCTGCCCGCACCTGCGCTGCGACCCGGCCTCCGTGGCTTCGCGCCCGCGCGGCAAACTCCGCCGTGACCGTGCAGCGCTCGGCCGCCGCGTCGCACGTGATGGCTTCCGCTGCACCCGCGAGTGGATCGACGTTGTCTACAGACCCACTGCGCGCCACATCGCCGCTCGCCTCGGCGACGGCATCGACCATCGCATCCCAACCGGCGCGGATCTTCGCGGTGTCGATCCGCCGCAGCTGGTGCTCAGCCTCGTCCACCCCGCGGGCCACCGCCTTGCTCGCCACACGCTTGGCCTGCTGCGCCGGCTCGGACTCGAGCGCACCACACCCCGCCAACAGCGCCAACGCCAGGGACCACGTCTTCACCATCGACAAGCATAGACAGCCGCCGCGCCCGATGCATTGCCGACCTCGGTACAATCGGCCTCACAGCGCTCCCAAGGGTATTGCGCGGCCATGAGCGCCTGCCGCGGCATGCCGACCAACCGGGCGGCCGACGACCATTCCCACCGTCAGCGTCGAGCGCGGTCGCCCCCTGCCCCTTGCCGTCGAGCTTTCGGCCTCGCCGGGTCGACGCCGGGAGTTCGGTCCGCTACGGCCGGTCCGCCAGCAGCGGGGCGGGTCGGTCCTGATCGAGCGGTACCGAGACCTGGCCTGTCTGCCACAGCACAGCACCGTCATCGTTTCGCCCCCAGGCATCGATCGAGCCACCGCCAACGCCGGTCGACAGATCACAGTCGGCGAGGGTCGGCGTGGGCAGAGGTCCGATGCGCAGGGTTCGGCCTTCGAGGCTTCCCTCGACCTCGAACGTCACGATCAGTTTGCTGGTGCTGAGCCGGATGAGCTCTTGCCGAATGTCGATCACTTCGCACGACGCGAGCTCGAGGTCGCTGCTGTCGCACAGCGACGCGATCGCATCGTCGAAGATCGGACCGCCCCGCTCGCCTTCGGCGCTCCACTCGGGCGACACTCGGTAGAACGACGCGAAGCACCCGCTGCCGTAGTGCAGTCGGGCTTCGACCACGTCGGTGCCATCGAGAGAGGCACTATCGGAGGTCAGCGTGACCTCGACGTAGCCGTGGTCGTTGCCCAGCGCTCCGATGTTGGACTCGCGTGTCGTGTTCGGCTCGACGGGCTCGCACGCGGCGAGCAGACCGAGCCCGAGCAAACCCACAACCGTGAAGTGCTTCCCCATGAAATCACGCTAACACGCCCGCGGCGGCGCACGGCGGGGATTGGGACG
>JAHZJA010000980.1 GCA_022601155.1 Deltaproteobacteria bacterium
CACGACGGTCTCGCGCGTGGGAGAGTGCCAGTCTTCGAGGCCCAGCGCCCCGGGGGCCGACGCCGTGGCAGCGTCGTCGTCCTCGTGCGCTTCGTAGGCCGTCAGCAAGCCCTCGAAGAGAAGGTCGAGATCGTGGTGAGCGCCTCGATGTCGTCTTGGCCGCTCTCATCGACGACGGCGATGATCGTGCGCTCGCCGTCGAAGTGCCTCAAGATCGACAGCTGTTCGGGAGCGAGATCGGCACGCCGCTCTTCGAGCACGGCAGAGTCGGCCGCGAGCACGGAGTCCAGCGGCGGGAGCTGCTCCATCAGCCGGCCCCACTCGTCGACGCGGCGCATGCCCTCCATGAGGATGCCCTGCGTGCTCTCGGTGATGACCGTGCGGCGGTTGACCGGCTTGAACTCGACGTCGAAGTGACCGTTGCTCAGACCCAGCAACCGGTAGATCGCGGGCTCGCCCTGGAGTCGGCCCATCTCGGCGTCGACCAGGTTGCCGTCGCGAAACCATACGGTGGCTTCACCGAGCTCGGTGCTCAAGGTGATGCTGCCGCTCTTGCGAGAGATCTCGATCGTCTGGATGAGGTCGACGACCGCCATGTCGGCGAGCTGACCGCTGAACTTGGTGCGCGCGGCGTCTTTCTTTTCCAGGCGCTCGTGCTGCATGCGCTGCAGCAACATCGTGACGCGCGTGGTGATCTCTTTGATGTAGATCGGCTTGGTCAGGTAGTCCTCGACGCCCAGCTCGAGACCACGGACCTTGTCTTCGATCGACTTCTCGCTGGTGAGGAAGATGAACGGGATCATCTTCCAGCGCGCGTTGCCCTTGACCGCCGTGCAGAACTCGAACCCGTCGCGACTGGGCAGCCGGGTATCGGAGATGATGAGGTCGGGCTCGGCGTGCTCGAGGAATTCGAGCGCCTCTTCAGCCGACTCAGCCGGAGTGATCGAGAAGCCCGCCTTCCGGAGGCTCACCTCGAGCACGCGTCGGTTGCGGGCATCGCCGTCGACGATGAGGAGATTCTGCCGCGCCATGGCTCGTGTCCCGGGGCGCTATCGGCCAGACCTATGCGGTAGGCCCATACCGAACGTTCGTGGATTCGACGCCAAGGGGTGCGGCATCGACCAAGACGAATGAGTGCTGCTCGCCTTGCCTGCGCGCGCCACGGAGAAACTGCGCGACGATAGCAACCGGCCGCGGCGCGCTGCAAGTTCGCGACGGGGTTGCGGAGGCGGTCCAGCCGCGGGGCCGGAGAAGTGGCTGGGGGGCCGTGGGCAGGCGATGAACCGTCGTCCTCACGCGCGCGGGTTTGGGCGGACCCGGGCGAGGCACGTACGATGCCACGGCATGACCGACGATGAGCGACGGGAAGACGAGCCCGACGGCGAGGCCGAGGCGTCGCTTCGGGTCCGGATGGGCGCGGCGTTGGTCACCGTGGTGCTGGTGGTCGGCTGTGTGGCGGCCTTCGTGGCGACGCTGGGGATCTGCGCGCAGCAGGTCGAGGCGCCAGGAGCGATGGTGGCTGGGTCTTGGATTCGGTTGGAGGGATGCGGCCCCGCGCTGGAGCAGATGGGCGCGCTGCGGCTGTCGTCGCTTTGGCTCGACGGATCGTGGTGGCGGCTGACCACGGCGGGGCTTCTGCACGGGTCGTGGCTGCATCTTATACTGAACATTTGGAGCCTGTGGGTGGTGGGCGAGGTGGCCGAGCGCACGTGGGGCCGCGCACGGATGGTTGTGCTGTTCGCGGTCTCGAGTGTGATGGGGTGCTTGGCCTCGGCCGCCTGGGTCGAGGCGCCGATGGTGGTGGGAGCGTCCGCGGGAATCATGGGGATCGCGGGGGCCCTGCTCGTGGGGCGGGTGCTCGGGCGAGGGAAAGTGGCGACCACGCTGCAGATGGTCTCGCCTGGGATCCTCGGTGGCTGGCTGGCGGTGTTGGTCGGGCTTGGATTCTTCGTGGATGTAATTGCGCAGGCGGGTCACCTCGGGGGCCTGGCCGCGGGAGCCTTGCTGGGGGTGGCATGGTCGAACCGGGAGCCGACGGTGGCACTTGCGGGGCGGGCAGGGGTGATGCTGGCGATAGCGGGGTTGGTGCTGATGGCTCGGCAATCCCAGGGGCGAGAGGGCTACTACGAGTACTTGGGGTACGCGTACATGGAGCGGGAGGAAGACGCTGCGGGGCTCGCGGCCTTCGAGAAGGCTCTGGAGCGACGGCCCGAAGACTCGAGTCTCGCGAACTCGGTGGCGTATGGGCTCGCCAAGGCAGGCGTCGAGCTTGGGCGGGCGGAGGAGCTGGTGATGGGTGCGTTGGCGGACGATGACGAGAATCCGGACTTCATCGATACGTTGGGCTGGATCTACTGTCGGCGCGGGGATGTGGAGGCAGGGATGGTGATCTTGAGGGAGGCGTCGGAGAAGAGTGGTGGCGGGGTCGAGGAGATTGAGGGGCACCTTGAGGAGTGCGCCGGGGCTGTAGTTGTTGCGGAGTGAGGCGGTGTTTCACGTGGAACATTGGGGTGGATTCGATGGGTTGAGACTCACTGGTGGCGGAGGAAGTCGTGGCATCAAGACCCGGATTGGGTGTTTGTAGGAGCCGGTTTGTGCTTCCGGGCAATGGATCCAGAGATGACTTCGCCCCTGAACGGGTTTGGCGAGACGGCCATGCTCTTCGGTCGCGGGCGCGCTGATGCTGCGGCCCGGCGTTGCTGTGTCGGACGGGCCGAGCGCTGGATCGAGCGACAGGCGGTCGGGTGCGCTCGGAGCCGAGATGGCTCCCGAGTCGCCTGCCCCCGTACCCGCTCTGAGGCCCGCCACGCGTGCGTCCAAACCCTCCGCAGGCGCGAGTGAGGGCGCGAGAAGTCCAGCTGGAGGCGTGCTCGATCCTGGCGCGGTGTGGTTGGCAGGCGTGAGAGGACCCGAGGGCGCCGGTCCAAGGCGCCCAAGGAAACGGGGAGGTCTCTGCGGTTTGAATGCTGCGGTGTACGCTGGCGCGGGGCCGGGGCTGTCGTTCAGGGCTCGTTGCGGTGTAGCCCCAGTGGGTCGGAGGCCTTCGTGCGTCGGAAGTGCCCTCCGTGGGCTGGAGTCGCATGGCTGGCGGGGCCCCTGAGTTGAGTCCAGCGGCCGCTGCGACGCCCCTACCGGGGGGAGATTTGTCGCGGGGTAAACCGATAGCTGCGAGCGCCTCACGGCGTTGGCCCGAGCTAGGCGCGGAGCACTTCGGGTCTGGCAGTGTTTCACGTGGAGCGTTGGGCGCCCCACTCGGGCACTTCCCCACCGCCGCGGAAACACGCTCGATCTGAGCAGCGAGAAGCCGGTGCCTTCGCGTTTCGAACCCGACGTTGGAGTTTGACTCCGCACCCGGAGGCGCAGGTAGGAGGCCGTCCGGTTGAAACGGCCACTCTTGCAAGATCGGGCCGCTCGGCGCACTTACCGGCCCCTCCGCACGCGAGGAGGCGGGTTCGCCGGGGCGGCAAGACCGGCTCGAGTGAAGCGTTAGACAGCAGCCGGCGGGAGTCGAGAATCAGGAGACCCAGGTTCGATCCGAGCAGCAGCACGAGCGGGTAGGAGGGCCACCGGCGTACTTCCGAGCGAATGCAGCAAAGGGCCGCGGCGGATCCGCTGTCGGACTGTCTAGGGTATTCGGGGCTTGATGGAGCCCGAGCGGCCAAGGCTCGCCGTGGACGCGTAGGGCACGGGTTCGGGGTTCAGGGACGAGATCGCCGATGGGTTCCGAACCTGGCCGCGAGGCATGGCCCTCGAGAAGCTCGGACGAGGCCGAGCGGAGCACGGGATCCATGTGGATTGTGGGCCACAGGCAACAACGGCCCTCCCCTGGTGACGGCCGAAATGGGAAGGCTTACGGGCAGCCAGTAGAGGCTAAAGCGCGCTGACGGGGCTCACAGTCGCCCTACAACTTGCAGCGGAGCGGGCACAGGCCACGAGAGGGCCCTCCGCTCGGTCGAGGCCGGAACACCCGGCCTGGAAGGCCTGTGCAACCGAGAACGCCGATGGTCACTACTGCCCGAGGCCCCATTCCGACGCTCGGCGCGGGGCGGAATCGAAGCTCGGACGCAGGCCTTGGAGAGCTGTCTCGGGCATCTCCTGTTCCACGTGGAACGTCGACAATCTCGAACCCAGCTCGGATCCAGATCGCTCAGAGCTTGCAAACGCCTCTCCGCCTCGCGGAACGCGCGCGAAATCACTCTTGTCGGGTGTCGTATGCCATCACGGCCCAGCTCGGTCCGCGCACGATGGCTCTTGGTTTTTTTCCGTCCACCTGTTCGGCGTTGGATTCCACGTGGCAAAGTATGATACCACGTGGAATCGAGACGGAACGGGCTTGTTGGAGCCATGTTTCGGGCGCGAAAACAGCCCTCGCGGACAATACGGTGAACTTCGTTTCACTTCGTGACTTTAGTCCGCTCACAACCTTTTCGTTCCACGTGGAAAGCGACCATCGGGCCCGAATTACCCGCCCAGGAGCGGTCCCGACGGATGCCAAACCGAGGTCGAGAAACGCAGCTCGACGCTCCCGGGGCTCGATGAGCACCATCGGACACGGGCGGATCGCCGCGACGACGAGACCGGGCAGTCCACCACCGCTGCCGACATCGACCCACAGCGTGGACGCGTCGATGGGCTCGACCACCTCCGCGCAAGCGACGCATTGCAGGGCCTCTTGAACATGGCCGGCAAGGTGCTCGGGGTCGGTTGCACCGACGAGGTTCATCGCCCGGCCGTACGCCTGCCAAAGACCGACCAGGCGGTTCAGTCGCGACCACCCCTCGTCCGAAACATCGAGGCCGATTCGTTGGGTCCACGATTGCAGTCGTGCGCGCACCACCTCGGTATCTTGCCATGGCACGCGGTGGTCTATGCTCCCCGTCCATGGATGCAACGCAACGCGCTCGTCAGCGCCTCGCCGAGCTCGAAGCAGCCGGGTTGCTGCGTCGCTCGCCTGCGGTCGCGAAGCGACGGGGCGTCCACTATGAGCTCGATGGTCAGCCGGTCGTCGGATTTTGCAGCAATGACTACCTCGGCCTCGCCGATGACCCTTCGCTTCGCCAGGCCAGCGGCGCGCCGTCGGGCTCGGGCTCTTCCCGACTGATCTGCGGCGACCTCGGTCAACACCGGGCCGTCGAGCTTCAGCTCGCGTCCTTGGCCGGAACCGCCGACGCCGTGCTGTTCCCCAGCGGCTTCCAGCTCAACGTCGGCGTACTGCCGACGCTCCTCGAACCCAACGACCGCGTCGACAGTGATGCGCTCAACCACGCAAGCCTCATCGATGGCATGCGCCTGGCTCGGGCTCGGCCGACGATCATGCCCCACGGCCAGGTCCCTGCGCCCGGCCCCACCTCGACCGATGCGGTTCATTGGTGGATCACCGAGTCGATCTTCTCCATGGATGGCGATCGTCTCGACCCCGAGGCCGCCCGCACCCACCTCGGTCGCGGCGCGGCGATGTTGGTCGACGAGGCGCATGCCATCGGCCTGTTCCCCGGTGGTCATGGGTGGCTCGGCCACCACGACATTCGTCCCACCGTGTTGGTCGGTACCTTGAGCAAGGCGTTCGGTTGTGCGGGGGCATTCGTTGCAGCGTCGCGACCCCTGTGCTCGTTGATCCGCAACCGCTCGCGAAGCTTCGTGTTCAGCACGGGCATGAGCCCGGTCCTCGCGGTCCGGATCGGCCGCGCCGTCGAGCTGGTCACCAGCGATCGCGGTGAGGAACTCCGCGACCGACTGTGGTCCAACATCCAGCACCTGGGCCGCGCTCTCGATCTGCCCGACCCTGCGCTGCCCTCCCCCATCGTGCCCATCGTCGTTGGTGACAATGGTCGTGCGCTCGAGTTGGCGTCGCGCCTGCTCGAACGCGGCTGGCACGTGCAGGCGATCCGACCTCCCACCGTTCCCATGGGCACGGCCCGACTCCGGCTCACGGTGACCGCCGCTCACGAACCCTCGCAGATCGATGGGTTGGTTGGCGACCTGCGTGCACTGATGAAGGAGCAAGGGTTGCCGCTCCACATCGAGCGCGGCCGAGCCCCGACGCCCGAGCCAACGCCCGTCACCCACCGGACTCGCCGTCCCGCGTAGTCGAGGGCTCCGTGTCTCGTCGCGTCTTCGTCGTCGGAACGGACACCGGGGTAGGCAAGACCGCGGTCACGGCCGCACTGCTCCATACCGCCCGCGACCGCGGCGTACGTATGGTGCCGTTCAAGCCCGCACAAAGCGGTGAGGACGACCCCTCCGACATCGAACGCTTGCTCGATGCCGCCGGCCTCGACCGGTCCAATGTCGACGTCGCGTGCCCGCTGCGATTCGACCCCCCGCTGGCACCCGGGCTGGCCGAAGATGCCGCACCGTTCCTCGATGTCACCTCCCAATTGCCCACCCACGAACGCACGCCACCCGGCGCGGTGCTCGACGCCCTCGATCGCTGGGAGGCACTGACGCAACCGAGTGTGACCCTCGTCGAGGGTGCAGGTGGGCTCCAGGTTCCAATGCCCGGCGCCACCTGGCAGGGCTCATGGATCTCGGCCCTTGCCGCTCGCACCTTGATCGTCGGCCGCGCGGGCCTGGGCACCATCAATCACACGCTGCTCACCATCGACGCGCTCCGCCACCTCGGCCGGCCGCCGCTGGGCTTCATCTTGTCCCAGACGAGTACCGCGACCGATCCTTCGGTCGACGACAACGCCCGGGTGATCGAGACCGCCAGCGGCGTCGCGCATTTGGGCACCCTGCCCCACGGTCCCGAACCCGCGTCGGCGCCGGCCTTGCTCGACGCACTGTTGTCCCGCCTCGAACTGTAGTGCAGGCATCGGGCCGCGCCGCCAGGACCTGCGTCCCCACGGCTTGGTCGCGCCCGATCGAGCCGCGCTCCAAGACTCGGCCGCTCTGCTTCCAGCCGCGCCCCCGCCACTGGGTCGCGCCCCCTCGCTCCAGGCGCTCAGGGTCGGCTGAACGCAACGCTCAGCGATGCCGGATTGCCGAACACGAGCTCGTCGACACCATCGGAGTCCAGCGGCGCGGCGAAGATGAACCCTCCGCCGCTGCTGCTCAGTGTGAAGCCAGCGCTGAACGTGCCGTCGCCATAGCCGGGGTGCACCCGAAGCTCGGTGCCGGTCACCGACGCCAGGTCCTGATTGCCATCGCCATCGAGATCGGCGGCGACCATCGATTCGACCGCGGCATCTTCGACGGTCCAGCCCGCCGTGAACGCTCCGGTCCCATCGCCCATCCAAACCTCGAACCCTACCCCGGTGATGGTCACCACCAAGTCGAGGTTGCCGTCACCGTCGGCGTCGGTGCCGGTCACCCCACCCGCCGCTCCACCCACGGAGAAGCTCTCGGCCATCGGAGGCGGCAAGCCCCCTAGCGGCCCTCGAACGACAGACACCTGCTCGAATACGGGATCGGCGGTCACCAGATCGTCGAGCCCATCGCCGTCGACATCGATCGCGACGGTCGTACCCCGCCCCCCCAGCATGACCTCGACCGGCACGCCGAGCGTGTCCCCGCCGCCTTCCATGAACACTCCCTGCGAGGGTGCATCGAGCGGCTCGGTGACCACCACGACATCGAGCTCCCCGCCGCCGTCGAAGTTGCCGACCAGCAGACCGCGCTCGGCCAGCGCGACATCTCCATAGGGCTCGGTGCCGAGCAGCGGCCTGAGCTCGAGCTCGTTGTTGCCCAGGTTCTCGCCGAGCCACAGCAGCTCTTCGAGCTCCTCGATCACCGCGTCGACCACGGGACCTTCGACCTCCGCCTCCACATCGACGGCGAGCACCAGGTCGGGCAGCTCCGTGCCTTCGAGCTGCCCCACGCCGACCCGACGCCCAACGATCCGAAGCGCCGCGGTGTCGGGAACCTCGATCTCCAGATCCTCGAGGTCGAGCGAGATCTCGATCGGCATGGGCACGAAGCCGCCGTTGCCATCGTTGACATGAACGAACGCGCCCTCCGAGACGGTCAGGATGTCGGTGAGCCCGTCGCCGTCGAAATCGACGATCGCGAGGTCGCGCAGCGCTCCTCCCATCGTGCCGAGCGTAGTCGAGCTCGCGTCCGAGTGACAGAACTCGCCCTGCTTCGTCTCCCCGTCACCGCAGGTCGCGGTGGTATCGACGTCCTCGAAGCGGCAGTACCCGAACGCGCACTCCAGGCCCAGGTCACATCCATCGTTGGAGGTACACGGCAGACCCTCGGTCTCGTCGCCGAAGAAGCAGCCCCCGAACAGACCCGCGACCAGGCCGGTCATCAACGCTCGGCGCCAGTGTCCATGCCACCCAGCGGAGGACCCGTTGCTCATCGTGTGCTCACCCATGAATCCAAGCCCTCGAGTTCGACGCGTTAAAATCGGACCGCGCAGCCCATGCCGACCATGCGCGGGCCCGCGGTAGGCAGACACGCGGTCGTACCCCCGCGACGCTTCGCGATCACCTGGCCCGCGATCAACATCCCCACGCCACCCAACACCAACACACCCGACACCACGCCTCCCGCCACCGCGATGCGGTTGAACCTGACGCCGCGGTCGATCGCATCGACACGGTCGGGTTCCTGGCTCAGCGAGGTGGTCGCTCGTACATCGTCCGATGCCCGCTGCGAGCCCACCAGTCCCACGACCAGCAACCCCGATGCCAACACTCCGACCCCGGCCACCACGCCTCCCGTGATCGTGAGCACCCGGCCGGGCGGCGGACCGTCCGGCTCAGACTCCTCGCCATCATCGACCGCGGGTGGCTGCACCACGGGCTGCGGTCGCGTCGGTTCGTCCGATCGCGACTCGGCTTCCGCCTGCTCCATTCGCGCGTCGACCCGTGCGCGGGCCTCCACGGCCTGGTCGATGAGCGACTGGCTGTAGCCGTGCGCCCCTGCTTCTTCGCCGATCCGAGCGTACAGCTCCCGGGCTTGGCGCAGCGACTTGATCTCGCCGTTGATGTTGTACGCGCGGTCGTGCGCCGTGGCGAGGTTGTACAGCAGACGCCCGCGCACCTCGCCGTCGAACCCCGCATCCGAGCGACTGATCAACGACAGCGCCAGCGTGAACTTCTCGATCGCCCCGCTGTAGTCGGCGGCCGAGTACAGCACCTGCCCCTCGTCGTACAGCTGCTGTGCCTGCTCCCGAACCCCATCGTCCGGAGCCGGAGCCGCGTCGGTGGCCTCACCCCCTTCGACGGGCTCGGCCTGCGTCGTTCCATCTTCGGATGCCGATGCATCCCCCGGTTCGCTGGCGTAGCCAACCCCAGGCGGGATCAGCAACGCAACCGCCACCGTCCATGCTGCGAGCGACCCCGCGGCTGCTCCACGGCCCACGATCATCCTCGGAGGATACGCCCCGCTTCGCGATTTCAGCAAGCCGACACCCCACCGTGACCCACTACGACCCGCCGCATTTCGCCGTCACTTGCCGATGCAGAACCTCGAGAAGATTTCTGCGAGGACCTCGGCC
>JAHZJA010000981.1 GCA_022601155.1 Deltaproteobacteria bacterium
CAGCTGAGCGGGTGAGACCAAGCGAAACTCGAGGCGCGCATCGCCCAGCTCGATGACATCACCCGAGCGCAGCGCATGCTCGACCACCAGCTCGCCATCGACTCGCGTGCCGTTCTTCGAGCCGAGGTCGCGCAGCACGGGCGGGTCGCGGTCGCCCTGGACTTCGGCGTGACGACGCGACACCCCCTCGTCGTCGAGCACGACGCTCGCGGGCGCCACCCGGCCCAGCACCAACGCCCCTCGCACGGGCACCACGAGGTCTCGTCGGGCACCTCGCCCCAGCAAGACGGGCTGCCGCGGCGTACTGTCTGCGCCACGATCGTGGCGCAGGGTCCGAGTCTGGGCGGGGCCGCCCGCACTACGACCGCGGGCGCTCATGGTCGGTACTCGTCCGCGCCCACGTCCGGTGCGTCGTCGCGAGGATCGCCCTCGAAGTCGGGACCGAGCTCGAGATCACCGAGGTTGGCCAACGCCGCCCCGATGGCCACCGAGCCCGGCACCAGGTGCAGGTCGCCCGCGAACGGGTCGACGAACTCGTCGAGCCCCGCCTCGATGAGGTTGCCCTCCACGATCGCCTCGCTCCCGTCTCGCATCTGGATGTCGGCGTTGGTGAGGTTGTTGACGATGGTTGCCCGGGTCCGCTCGAACCGATGCTCGATGCCGTGAAAACCGTCGCCGAGCATGACGATCGAGTTGTGGAAGATGCGATCGTCGCAGACGTTCCACACCGAGATCATCGAGTCGGGCCGCACGCCCGGGTCGCCGACCCACAGCATGTTGTTGGCCACCAGCCCCTCGACATGCCCCCACTGGTCGGAGACAGCGCACGGGTTGTCGGCCCAGCGTCGCTCGACGCCGCTGGGAGCCTCACCCAGCACCACCGCCCGGGCGCAGTCTTGGAATCGGTTGCGCACGATCACCGAGCCACGCGTGCCCTCGAGCATGCTCACCGTCCGCGGCGGCTCACCGTCATCGTCGTCGCACCAGTAGCCCTGCACCTCGTTGTCGCGAAACACCCAGTCGGCGCCACGAAAGACCCTGAGCGCCGACAGCTCCGTGCACGCCTGGCCGGCCAGCGGCGTCTGGCGGAGGAACCGCGAGCAGACCACCTCACCGCCGTCGGCGTAGGCGTCGGGATCGCCGTTGCTCGCGCCCCGCACCGCGTGGCCTCCCACGTCGATGAGGTCCATGCGGTAGACGGTCAGTCGATCGGGATCGAACGAGGCAGAAGCCACCGCCATGATCCCGCCCTGCGTACCTCCGCGCACGGTGAACTCGGCGAGCACGACATCGGGGGCCCGGACTTCGATGAGCGGCATCGCGCTGGCGCCCCCGTCGAACACGACCGCACTGGGGTCTGCGCTGGCGGATCGCAGCACCACGCCGGCCACCTCGATGCGCAGCGGGGCGATCGAGGCGAGGTCGTAGACCCCGTCGCGCAGCTCGATCGTCGATCCCGGCTCCGCGTCGGCCACGATCTGCGCAAGTTGTCCGATCTGCTCCGGGCCCACGGAGACGGCCGCAGCACTCGCCGGGCGAGGCGGGCACCCCAGCGCAGGCTCATCCCCCGTCTCGGACCCACTGCTGCTCGAGCCGCCCGTCCCCGTGCCGCTGCCCGTCGCCTCTGCGGGCGGTCCCAGCCAGGCTGGATTGTCGATGAGACACCCGCTCAGGCCCACCGCGAGCACGTACGCCGCTCTCACGATGGATCAGCCTAACACACGCGTGGCACGAGGCCTGGCGCGGTTTGGTAGGCTGCTGCCCCGCGTGTCGCTGCTCGCTCGAGTCCTCGCCGTAGCCCTGACGGGGCCGCAGGTGGCACCCGACGAGGGGCCGACGGTAGCCGTGGTTCCGCTCGGGGTCGAGGGGCAGCTTCCGGCTCGCATGGTCGACCGCGCGAGCGTGCGCATGACCGACGCGCTGCGCCGCGGCGCGGTCGTGGTCGCCCCGACGCCCGCGCCTTCACCCCCGTGTCCCGATGCAGCGTGCTGGGCAGGGGTCGCCCACGAAGCCGGCGCACAGTATCTGCTCGCGCCCCGGCTGGAGATCTCCGACGACCAGCGCAGCTATGCGTTCCAGGGCCGCGTGCTCGACCACGAGGGGCGGGAGGCGTTCGTACTCGAGGCCCGCTGCGAGCTGTGTGGGTTCGAGGAGGCCATCGGTCTGGTCGAAGACCGGGTGGCAACGACCGCGGAGCGAATCGAGCGGCTCGCCGCCCAGCCGGCCCGTCTCGCCGTGACCGGAACCCCCGTCGGTGCCACGGTCTCCGTCGACGCCACCGCGATCGGCACGATGCCGCTGGACGAAGAGGTCGAGCCGGGCCTGCGCGAGGTGGAGGTCACCCATGAAGGGTTCTCGCCGCAATCGTTCACGATGGACTTCGTCCCGGGGGCGCGACGTTCGTTCGAGGTCGACCTCATCGCCCGGCCCGTCTCCATCGACCAGAGCCAACGCCGACGCGCACGGGTGATGTTCGCCTCGGGTGCCGTCCTCGCAGGGGTCTCGCTCGCCGCCGTGATCGCGGGCAGCGTGCTCGTCGGGCTCCATGGACGTCCATACCGTGACCGATGCGAGGCCGACATCGAGGGCAACTGCCGATTCCTCTACGGAACGCGCGGGGCGGGCGTGGGCGCGCTGGTGAGCGGCGGGGTGGGCGTGGCCGTCGCAGTCCCCTTGATGGTGCTCGGTCGCCGAAGGGCACGCGATGCGGGCGGACGCTGACGACCGGCGTGGTGGTTGCCGTCCCGCTGATGCTGCTCGGCCGCCGAAAATCGCGCGACGCGGGCGGCCGCTGACGACCAACTCGTAGGTGTGGTCTTCGCGATACCGCGGATGCTGCTCGGCCGCCGAGGGGACGCCACACGGGCGGACCCTGACGACCAGCTCGCGGGTGTGGTCTTCGCGGTACCGCGGATGCTGCTCGGCCGCAGAGGAGACGCCACACGGGCGGACCCTGACGACGGCGGACTCGTCACTTGCCGAGCTTGGCATCGACCATCGCGATGCGCCCTGCCGCCGCCTTCGAGCCGCGCTGCTGCGCCTTGCGATACGCGGCCAGGGCATCGTCGTAGCGCAAGGCCTTGGCGTAGGCATCTCCAAGCTCGAGATGCAGCGATGCTCGACGCGGGGCAACCCGAACCGCGCGCTCACCGAACTGCGCTGCACGAGGATAGTCGCTGCGCTGGAAGTACAGCTTGGCCAGGCCGCTGAGCGCCGTCACGTTGCGACGGTCCAAGCGCAGCGCGCGGTGGAATTGCGTCTCG
>JAHZJA010000982.1 GCA_022601155.1 Deltaproteobacteria bacterium
TCCCGTTGTTGCTCGCCTTGGCCCTCGTCGCGTGCGACGGCGGTGACAAGGACGCCAAGCCTCATAGCAAGACCGCCGCGGCCAAGCCGGCCGAGGCCAAACCCGCCGCCAAGGCAGCGGAGGCCAAGCCCGCCGAGGCCAAGCCCGTGGAGGCCAAGCCAGCCGTCGCGGCCAACGACCTGGTCCTGGATCACACTGTCAAGCTGCTCGATGGTAGCGAGAAGAGCCTCGCCGACTATCGGGGAAAAGCGCTGCTGGTGGTCAACACTGCCTCTGAATGTGGGTACACTCCGCAGTATGGCGACCTTCAGGAGGTCTACGCCAAGTATAAGGACAAGGGCCTCGAGGTCTTGGCATTTCCTTCTAACGACTTTGGGGCCCAAGAACCCGGGACTCCCGAACAGATCCGGGAATTCGTCGACAAGCAGTACTCGGTAGAGTTCGAGATGTTCGACAAAGTTCACGCCAAGGGTCCCGACAAGTCTCCCATCTACCAGGCTCTCACCGAACAAACGGCAGATGGCATCAAGGGGGAGGTCAAGTGGAACTTCACGAAGTTCGTCGTCGATCCCGAAGGGCACGTGGTGGCTCGCTTCGAGTCGGCGACCACTCCCACGGACACGGCGGTCATCGCCGCGATCGAGGGCGTGCTTCCCAAGGCTTGAGCGCGCCGTTGCATCGCAACGCCGGGCCCTGCGCAAGATCTGCGCGGGCCCAGCGGCTGGTCTTCGAATTGGGACGCTTGCCCTGAAGATCCGGTCCGCTGGCAATTGACGATACTGACTCTTCAGGGCGAGCGTCCCGATTCGAGACCCGCGCCTCTACGAAGTTGACGTAGCGTAGACGTGTCATCGCAATTTTAGCGATGGCCAAGCCCCCGCAAATTAGTCCGGACGATGAGCGAAATACACGAGCCCCCTCCCTCTCCCGCGCCCGTATTGTTGGTTGAAGATAATCCCCACCTACTGCTCGCAACGACGCGCATGTTGGAACGCGCCAACCTGGCCATCATTGCGGCCAAGAGCGTCGCCGAGGCTCTCGGGCACATCGAGCGGCCAACGCTGCGCTTGGATGCAGCCGTGTTGGATCACCGCCTTCCCGATGGGCAGGCTCTGCCCTTGGTTCGTGCGCTGGCCGATCGCAAACCAACCTGCAGCTCGCTCATTCTGACCGGGGCCAGTGAGCATCGGCTTGCGCAGCAGTACCGGGGCCATGGCGCCTTCCGGTACGTGTCCAAGCCCGTCGCGGGCTCGACGTTGGTCGCCCACGTGCACGCCACGATTCTCGACAGCTACCGCTGGCGCCGGGCCGCCGACGAGCCAGGGCACGAGCCACCCGAGCCGCCCGTGGTCGTGGTCGACGTCGAGGCGGCAACCGACCGGCTGTGCCACATCTTCAAGCTGTCGCCGACAGAGCGGGCAGTGGCGTACTGGTTGTTGCTTGGAGCCCGCGACGCCGAGATCGCTCGGTTCTTGGAACGAGCGGAACGAACCGCCAAGCGTCACGTCGGTCAGATCCTCGCCAAGGCCAGCGTGGCCAACCGCGCGAGCTTGTGGGCAGCGCTGCGCCACGACAGCCACGAGCACGTCGACTACACCGCGCCCGAGCCTCCGACTGGAGGCTCCGACGGAGGACCTTCGGAGGATGACTCGGGCTCCGACGTCGAGGGAGGCGCCGACTCCGAGCCTCGTGACGACGAGGACGACGGACGAGATTACTGCCGTCCCGTGAGCGGCTCCGGTTTGGGTACGCAGCTGTCAGCCCCGTGAGAAACAGCGCGGCAGGCCGCGCGGGCGACCTCCCGGTGCCATGGCTCACACCACGCTCGGCCACCGTAGGGTCGCAACTCCGGTCCATGTGACGTCGCGCCTCCCGGGCTCGCGCATCGCCACCTATGCTGGCGGTTCCCGTGCTCTACCGCATCGGTTCCATTCTCTTCTCGGTCTTGTACTGGCCCGCCTCGTTCACGTGGATGCTGGTGGGGTTCGTGGCGACCATCGTGCTGCGTTTGGTCGGGGTGCCGTATCAGCGCGTGCACATGTGGGCCACCGCGCCGATCTTCGGAGGGTGTGTGCCCCTGTCGATGACCCGGATGAAGGTCCACGTCCATCCGGACTTCGACCCGGAAGTTCGCTCGGTCTTTGCCCAAAACCACATCAACTTGATCGACGGCCACGTCGCCTCGCGCGTCATCCCGCACGCGTTCTCGGGGTTGATGCACGCGTGGCAGTTCAAGATCCCCATCTACGGTCAGCTGATGTCGCTGGCCAAGGGCATCCCCGTGGTGCGAGGGCGTCGCGACGAGACCCTGCTCCAGATCAGCGAGGCGGCTCGCAACCGCAAGGAGATCGGGATGTCCGTTCTGGTGTTCCCCGAGGGACACCGCACCACCGACGGGACCATCCGCAACTTCCGCCGCGGCGTGTTCCTGATGGCTCGCAACGCAGGCATGCCGATCGTGCCCATCACCGTTCGGGGTCTTTACGAGGTCAACCGCAAGGGCTCGATGGTCTTCCACCCTGGACGCAAGATCGACGTGTTCGTGGGGCCGCAGTTCTCCACGGAGGGGCTGAGCGACAGTGAGCTGGGCGCGTTCGTGAAGGAAGTGCGGGCGCACATGCTGCACTGCTTCGAGCACAATCGCTGGCCCGAACAAGCGGCAACCCCCGAGGCCGCGCCGATCCCCGCCGCGTCCACGGTGTAGCTCCGCCGTTGCGTCGACGGTGTAGCTCCGTCGCCGCATCGACGGTGTAGCTCCGCCGTGGCGTCGACGGTGTAGCTCCGTCGCCGCATCGACGGTGTAGCTCCGCCATGGCGTCGACGGTGTAGCTCCGCCGTGGCGTCGACGGTGTAACTCCGCCGTGGCATCGACGGTGTGCTCCGCCGCCGCATCGACGGTGTAGCTCCGCCGCCGCAGGTTCGGCGTCGCTCCGCCGCGGCGTCGACGGTGTAGCTCCGCCGCCGCAGGTTCGGTGTCGCTGCGACATCGGGGGACGGTGGCGCTCAGGCGTGGTCGCGGAAGTTCACCCGGAACGCAATCTCGTAGTACTTGCGACGGAAGCCGCTGGGGTGCGCGGGGAATCGCTTCGAGGCTCGCAAGACCCTCCGCAGCAGCCGACGGGTCTTGCTGCGTCCTACCGAGGTGGCGCGCACTTGGACGAAGTCGTAGCGGCCCTGTCCGACCCAGACCAACCGACCATCGGGGCGAACCCGGAGCACGAGCTCGATGGTGTCGCGCTCGAAGATCCCGGGCACGGGATCGCGGTCGATCTCTGCCATCACGATCCGCACGATCTCGGCACCGTAGGCCTTGAAGTCAGCACCACCTTCACCCCCCAGTCCTGGCCGGGGCGTGGACGCTGCGGGTTGGGCTCCAGCGTCGTTGGGCTCTGCATCGGACTGCGTTCCCGTGCCGCTCGGTCGTGGCTCGGGGAGCGAGACCGGAGGGGGCTCCTGACCGGGTGCCGACGCGGGCTCGGGGTCGACGGGTATCGTGGGCTCCGGCTGGGGCGGCGGAGACGGTGACGGCGCTTCGGGGCGCGGCGCGGGGCTGGGACGGACGGGCTCGGGCTCGGGCGTCTGTTCCGTCTTGGGCTCGAGCTCGGGCTCGGCCGTCGTCACGGCACCCGCCCGACGCATGGGTGTCGGTGCGAGCGGAGCACGAACGGCCGCCGTGGGCTGCAGCTTGACGATCTCGATCGGCGTAGGCGGGGGGCTCGGCGGCTCGGGAGTTGGCCGCGTCACAGCCCAGATCCACAGCCCGGCGTGCACCACCGCCGTGCCCAAACCCGCCACCTGCTGTCGACCGCGCTGCACCGATTGAGCTCGATGCTACCAACGGATGACGCACCGTCGAGCTTTCGCCGACCGCGCTCGCTCGCGTGGGCGAGGAGAGGTTGCTCCGACCCCGGGCGGGACTACCAACGCAGCACGGAGCCAGCCCAGGTAAACCCGGTGCCGAACGCGGTGGTTACCACCACGGAGCCGTCTTTGATCCGGCCCTCGGTGCGTGCCTCGTGCAGCGCCACGGGGACCGTGGCCGCCGACATGTTTCCGTACTTGTGCAGCACCACGTACATCTTCTCGCGGGGCAGGCGGGCTCGCTCGCGAGCGACCTCCATGATCCGCATGTTGGCCTGGTGCGGCACGAACAGATCGACATCGTCGGGCTTGATCTCGGCCTCCTCCATCGCCGAGGTCGCGGCCTGACTCATCGCCATCACGGCGTGGCGGAAGACGGTGCTGCCCTCCATGTGCACGGTGTGGGCGTTGTCTTCCACCGTTTGGTGGGTGGCGGGCTTTTGGGTGCCGCCTGCGGGCTGGTACAGGATCGACGCGAGGTTGCCGTCGGCACCCCAGTTGGATGCCAGGACTCCGCTGTCGCCCTTGCCCGCCGCAACGACAGCCGCGCCAGCACCGTCACCGAACAGGACGCACGTGCTGCGGTCCTTCCAGTTGACGACCTTGCTCATCACCTCGCCGCCGACCACACCCACGCGGGTGGCAGTGCCGGAGACGATCAATGCGCTCGCGAGCTCGAGGCCATACAAGAATCCCGAACACCCGGCACTGACGTCGAACGCAGCCGGTCCACGCAGACCGAGCTTGCCCTGAACCCAACAGGCGGTCGAAGGAAACAGCGTGTCCGCCGTCGATGTACCGACGATGATCGCGTCGAGAGCGCGAGGCTCGAGACCGGCGTCGGCACATGCATTCTTGATCGCGTCCGCGCACAGGTCCGAGGTCGAGACGTCATCGTCGGCGATGCGGCGCTCTCGGATCCCGGTTCGCTCGGTGATCCACTCGTCCGAGGTGTCGACCATCTTTTCGAGGTCGGCATTGGTGAGTACCCGACTGGGGAGCGACACCCCGGTGCCAATGATCTTGAGGCTCTTCAAGGGAGGTCTGCGCTCCTGCCGCGGAGCGCGTCCTTCCCTGGGGCCTTACCGCGGGCGAGTCGGCCCGGTCAAACCCACCGGCCGGTTCACCACTCCATGGCCCACACGCGCCTGAAAATTTGGGCATTTTCTCCGGAACATTGGCCACCCAGAAGGCGTCCCTGCGAATGCCGCCGTGTCGTACGTCTCGGGTTCATCTTCACCGAGCGCGAAGGGCCCTGTCGTGGGTACCCGCGTTCCTCTGGTCGACAACGCCTTTTTCGTGCTCGGACTGACGCCGCGTGCGCGTTGGCCCCAGGTCGCGCGAGCCGCGGAAGCGCTGCTGCTGGCGCTCCAGGCCGGCGATCCGGGGGCGGAAATGTACGCCACACCGCTGGGCCCCCAGCCACGCACGGTCCGGGCTGTGCAGCGGGCGCGGGCGCGGCTTCGCGATCCCGACGAGCGCATCCAACACGAGATCTGGTGGGAGGCGCCCAGCCGCCAAGCGGCCGCCCGTACCGCTGCCGATGACGCTTGGCCCCAGGCTCTGGGTGCGTGGGGATGGTGCGCTCGATGACGACCGCCATGATCATGGGCGTTTGTGTGTTGGTGTGCCTCGCAGTGGTGGCCGCACCTCTTCCGTCGTCGGACATGCTCGACCCCGAGAGCAGCCGCGCCAAGTTCAACCGTCGTGCCGAGGCCAGGCTGGCGGCAACCGTGTTCGCGCTGGCGATGCTGGCCTGTGGAGTGCTCATGGCACTCGAGCGCGGTGCGACATGGCCCATCGTTCCGCTGGCCGTCCTCGCGGTGGGCGGGATGGTGGCGTTGCACCCTTGGCTGGCGGTGCGATGGATCTGCATCCCGCTGGGCTTGCCACGGCTGGCGGTGACCATGGGTCGCCTCGGTGGGCATCCATGGGTGCGCGACCCCGAGGGCGGCGCCGTGCTCAGCGGCGTGCTGGCCCAGCTGCGACGTCCTCTCGACGCCCCCATGAACGACTGGCTTCGTGCACGTCTACGCCGGGGTCCGCTGCGGGGTGCGGGCCTCGTCGCAGCTGGACTGTTGGCGGCCGACGGCGGTGATCGAGTCACGGCGCGGGCATTGCTCGCGAGCATCGATGATCTCGACCCCGCTCTGTGTCCGCCGCTGGCGCGACGAATCGCCCTGGAGTGGCGCATCGCCGATGCCGCCCGCAATGGCGACTGGGCGTTGGTCGCGACACTCACCGAAGATGGACTCGCGCCGTCGCGAACCGTCCGATTGATGGCTGCGCTGGCGCGCCACCACCGAGGAGAGACTGCCGACACGGCTGCGCTGTGGCGCGCTTGGGCGGTGGCTCCGCGACGGCGGCGTACCTGGTCGTTGATCCGCGGTGCGGTGGCCAACCCCGCCCACCTGCAGGCCATCGCGCTCGAACATGTCGCCCTGGTCGACGACGTTCGCTTGGCCGCCAACGACGGGGGCCCGGCACCGCGCGAGGTCTTGGCCTTGCACGTCGAGGCGCTGGTCGATGGTGATGCGCCCGGCGGGACCGCTCGCATGGCGCGACTGGGCAAGGCTTGGGATCGCGCGATGGACGACTTTGGCTTCCGCGGTCATGTCCGACGCCGGGCCGAGTCGCTGCGATGCACCGTGCTCGGCGAGAAGGTCTTGGCGCGGATGCACCGCGAAGTGTGCGAGGACATGGCACGGATGCTCACCCACACGGGCGAACCGGCGGACGGGGTGGGTGATGGGCTCACGGCCACACGGTCCGTGGCTCAGATGCACACCATGGCCCTCGAAGAACTCGAGCAGATGTGCTCGTCGGTGACCGAGCCTCGCCCCGCCTGCGCGACGGTCAGCCAGGTGCTGGAGCAGTGGCAGGCGTGGCTGCAAGTGCGTACGCGCTACCAAGCGCTGGCCCGGGTGGCGGCCCCCGAGGTTCGCAAGGACGCCTACACCATCATCGAGCTCCACCTTCGTCAGCTGATGGCGTGGCTGTGGAACGACCTGGGTGAGCGTGGTCTCGCCAACGCGATCTCCGCATGGCTGTTGTTGGAGGCTGAGCGGGTCCACGACGAGGACTCCGCCGCCTACCACCGACACAACGTTGCATTGGTGATCTAATCGACGCGGGTCGAACCCCTAGGGAGGCGAACCGCTAGATCGCACCCGCCAATGCACGCCTGCGGCCGCCCATGGCGGTGTCGCTCAGCGCTCACAGTGCGCCCGGCACAGCTTCGGCCTCTCTGCTACCCATGAACGGCCCCAGACGCACCTTGGCACCTACGATCTAGCGGTTCGCCTCCCTAGGGCCCAGTGCAGGCCCGGGTTGTGCGCTGGTGCCCGAATCGAAACGATGATCGGGTTGGAAAAACCTGGCCGGCAGGTGTCCATTGTTGTGGGATTGGTTACGACCAATGATGCAGGTGCATACGCTGAGCGCACCGCAAAGGCGGATGATGCTCGAAATGCTTGCTAGCGAGCGTTCGGGCGAGGATTCGCTGTTCGTGGGCACGTATTTGGGGCGTGACGAGATCGCGTCCGTGCTGTGTCGTCTACGGATGTCCGACTGGGTCGACCCGCAGCGGATCATCTTTACCGACGTAGGACGACATGTGGCCGAGGGCTTGGCGACACGGTTGGTCGATCGCACCGCCTACGCCGAGCTGGTGTCGTAAAAACACCTACCACTGCCCGGCGTTGGGCATCGACAGCCAGGGCTCGCGGGCGGGTAGAGCTTCCCCCGCTTGGAGCAGCTCGATCGACACATCGTCCGGCGATCGCACGAATGCCATCCGTCCATCGCGGGGCGGTCGATTGATCGTGACACCCGCCTGTTGGAGGCGCTCGCACGCGGCATAGATGTCGTCGACGCGATACGCCAAGTGTCCAAAGTTGCGGCCCACCGAGTAGGGCTCGTCGTGATCCCAGTTGTGGGTCAGCTCGACCTCCGGCTCGCCCGGCGCCGTGGCGAGAAACACCAACGTGAAGCGACCGGCGGGGACGTCCTTGCGGCTGACCTCGACCAGGCCCAGCAATTCGAAGAACGCGAGCGTCTTGTCGAGATCCCGAACGCGGATCATCGTGTGGAGGTACTTCATCATCTGCATGATAGTTGGAGGGGCGATCGCATCGCGAGTACCATCGCGCCGCCGATGGTCGCCGACCCCGCTTCGATTCGTCTGGTCGCCTTCGATATCGATGGCACCCTCACCGACGCCACAACGTGGTGGGGAGGGGAATCGACGGGTTGGCTGCAGCGCTACAGCGTACGCGACGGGGAGGCATTGTTGCGACTTCGCGCCGAGCGCCACGTGCTGCCCCTGTCGCGCAACCGAACCGCTTCGGCCGCGGCGCGAATGCAGGGCTTGAAGTTCGATGCGCGGTGGCTCGGCGTGAGCGACAAGGTCGCCTCGGTTCGGCAGATCTGCACCGAGTATCAGGTCGACGCCGACGCGATCTGCTTCGTGGGCGACGGTCCCGACGACGCGGAGGTGTTTGGAATGGTCGGCTGGGGCCTCGCCGTTGCCGATGCGCACCCGCAGGCCCTCGCGGCTGCCGATCAGGTACTCGATGCCAAGGGCGGTGCACGTGTGATCGAGGAGATCGAGCTGCGCTTGGCCGGACGCTGGCCCCCGAAGGGTGCGACTGAACGATGATGCGTGCGATCGGCCTGATGAGCGGCACCTCGGGTGATGGTGTCGACGCGGTGCTGCTCGAGCTCGATGATCCCGATCGTCGCCACGTTCCGCGCGTGTTGGGGCACGTCCACCATCCGTTTCCCGATGCACTGCGTGACCAGCTGCGAGAGCCCGAGCGGCTGCCCGTGTCCGAGCTGTCGGCTCTGGGCCATGGACTGGCGCATCGCTACGCCGAGGCTGTTCGCGCGCTGCCCGACTGGGTTTCCGCCGATGTGTGTGGGATGCACGGCCAGACCGTCTGGCACTGCCCGCCTTCGGTCGCAGGGGACGGCCCCGCGCACACCCTTCAGATCGGCTCCAGCGGAGCGCTCGCCGAGCAGCTGGGCATTCCCGTGGTGGGCGACATGCGATCGGCCGACATCGTCCATGGCGGCGAGGGAGCCCCGATCGCCCCGCTGGCCCACTGGATGTTCACGCCCGAGAGCCACACGGGGCGGTTGGTCGTCAACGTGGGCGGGATCGCCAACGTGACCTTCGTGGGGGCCACTCGTCAGGACGTGATTGCGACCGATGTGGGCCCCGGGATGATGATCGTCGATGCGCTGGCCCACCGGGCCTCGGCCGGAGAGCTGGCGTACGATCGCGATGGGACGCTGAGCGAGCAGGGTACCGCCGACCCCGAGGTCGTCGAGCATGTGCTCAGCCACCCGTTCTTCTCGCGGTCGACACCGCGCTCTACGGGGCGCGAAGACTTTGGGGCGCCCTACGTTGCGCAGCTGTGCACGCAGTTTGGCGATCGCAGCCACGCCGACCTGCTCGCCAGCGCTCTGCAGATCACCGCGCGAGGGATCGTCGATGTGGCCACCCACGCGCTATCGGGAGTCAACGAGATCGTGTTGACGGGCGGGGGGGCGCTTCATCCTGGTCTATGCGATCGCGACACGGCACTGGCCGCGTGTTCGGTCGTCGTCCACGATGATGGGCCGCTGGCGCCCCAGCACCACGAGCCCGCCGCCATGGCACTGATCGCGGCTCGTACGCTAGGTCGGCTGCCCAGCAACCTGCCGCATGTCACGGGCGCGCGCCAGGCCGCGGTCCTGGGCCACGTGTGCTGGCCGACCCCGCGTTGATCGGCCGGGGCCGACAAGGGCGGGGAAGGGTCGACCGCGGAGGCGGGCTTCGAGGGTCGACCCCGCTTTGGCTCGGGGCCGTAGCTCAGCCGGATGGGCGAGCTTCGATGGGCCGAAGTCGACTCGCCGAGGCCGCGAGGGTCAGCCGCTGAGGCGGGCTTCGATGGCCGACGTCGACGCCGCATCGGCGGGCTGGGCCTTGGGCTCGCCAGGGCGGCGGGCGAGCATCTGGTGGATCCGCTCGGCCATCTCGGGACCCGTGGTCGACACGGCATCGACCACCCGCCCGTGTCGCTCCACCCGAAACGCGCGGGGCTCGATCCCCTTGGGTGCAATCGCAGCCGCGAATTGCTCGGCATCCAGCTCGCGGTCCCACACGCTACGCCAGATGACCATCTCTTCCCCGGTCTCGTGCTCGTAGATCCGCAGCCGATCGCCGTCCCACCCGACGACGGCGCGCAAGGCCTGCGACGGCTCCAGTGCGCGCTCGAGCAACAGGCGGTACATGGTCAGCTCGCCGAGCACGCTCTCGTGCAACAACTTGGCCTTCCCCATCGGATTGGCCTCGTCGTACTCGTCGTACTCGTCCACGGGCCACGCGGGCAAAGCAACATTGACCGGGAAGTCCTGGTCGATCTTGTTGCGGTGCATCAGCTGTTCGGTCGACGGCGGGGGGTTTCGAACGGCCCGCAGCACGCCTTCCCATCGACCCTCGCGGTAGCGCTCGTACAGAAATCGCGCTCCGGGTCCGCAGCGGGTCTCCGTGAGCGTGGCGTGCAGGTGCTCGGGAACCGGGTCGAGCCCCGCGACCGTCTCCTCGTCGAGGTCGTCGAGGCCATCGTGCAGCACCAGCAGCTCGGCCAGGCGTGCGTGACCCTCGAACAGGCACTTGCGCACGCGAACGCCGTCGAGCTCACCTCTGGGCTCGTACAGCGCCTCGGCGAGACCTCCTGGACCCTGGTCGTAGAACACGTGCACCAGCTGTCCTGCGAGCGCGACGTCGAGGCTCTCGTCGTCTTGGTCTTCGGTGTCCACGAACACCATCGCGCGGCGATCACTGGCGTAGTAGACGCGCGCGGCGGGAAGCCGGACGGCGACGGCTTCTTCTCGAAGGCGACGGACCGAGCGAATCGCAGGCGTGGCCTCGAGGATCGCTCGCAGCTGCCACAACACCTTGACGTGCTCGGGCTGGAGGCCGAGGTCGAGCTGGGCGTCGAGGTCGGACAGGATCTCGCCACGGCCCTTGACCTCCACCGTCAGCTTGCGTGCATCGACGGTGATGCCCGCCGCACGGAGCTTGCGACCCACGTCTTCGAGTGCCGCCTCCTCGTAGGTCTTGGGCTCGCGCTCGACCGGTGGAGTGCTCGGGCCTCCGCACTGCATGCCTCCCGCGCCGAGCACGAGACCTGCTGCCACCACGACCCGTCGAGCCGCAACGGCGACGGCGTGGGCGGGGTGGCGCGACGCTCGCAGCGGGCGGGTCGGCGACGATGAGCTCGGGCGGTACATTCGGCCGCGGATCTTGGCACATTTAGGGGTGCCTGCCCGCATTGGCTCCGGGACGGTTTTCGCCCGGCCTGTTTACGGTGGGTTTACGCCAACCCTCTGGGCTCAGTGTCCGATCTGCGCGAGCGTGGTCCTGGAGCTACTGATGAAAGCGATCGCAATAGCCATTGCCCTGCTCGCCGTCGGAGGAGGCGCCTGGTACGTCCTATCCAGCGACGACGATGCTTCCGATCCCGTGGATGTGGGTGTCGAGGACTCGCCGCGAAGCAAGGCCCGGCGCGGAAAATCGGCCGCCGGCGGCAGTGGTCGATCTCGTGGCGACGCCAGCGATGACAACCGGGGCAGCGGCAGCCTCGAGCAGCGGGTGGCTCAGCTAGAAAAAGAGGTCGGACTCCTGCGTCGTCAGCTGGCGCTGCGGGGCCGTGTTGCGGTGGCCGGAGGTGGTGGCGACATCGATTCCATCGCCGACGATCCGGTGCTCGACCAGCAGGTCCGCGACATCGTGGGGGAGGAGCGCGAGCAGGAGCGCGAGCGCGAGATGGAGCGTCGTCGGGAGCGCTTCGACGAGTTTCGATCCGAGGCGCTCGACGAGTTGGTGGAGATCGGCAACCTCTCCACCGACCAGCGCGAGAGCATCGATGGGCTGTGGAGCACCGAGGCTGACCGTCTGGTACCGCTGCTGACGGCGATGCGTTCGGGCGAGCGCGGCTGGAGTGAGACTCGCGAAGAGCTCCGAACCCTCCGCAAGGAGACGGACGACGCGGCCAAGGCGGTCCTGTCCGACAGCCAATACGAGACCTATCTCGACAAGCGTCCGCGAGGTCCAGGGGGAAGAGGCCGCGGCGGTGGCGGCCGTGGAGGTCCGTCAGGCGGCGGGGGCGGTGGTGCCGCTAGCGCTGGAGGTGGCGGCGCGCCGCGAGGGGGCTAGCGCCGCCCCCCCGGTTGTGTCGCGCTTGCGCTCAGGCGCGGGCGAACCAATACAGTGCGGCGCCGATCGCCGCGCCGACCACGACCAGAAGCAGGTCGATGGTCGCGAACCGCTCGTGCGCTGGAGCAAGCGCGGGCAGCTCGAGCCATTCCACCTCCATCAGCTCTTGGCGCAACGACTCCAGTGCGTCGGGGGCAGTTTCAGAGGGGCTCATGGGTGTCCTACAGAGCAAACTCGGTGCCAGGGCCGGTCATTCCGTGATCCCTAGGGTTTGCAACGGACGGCGGCCTACCGCCTTGCACCGATCCCCGACATCGATGTCATGCACGACAGTCAACGCTGCAATATGCGTCAGGGCGTTCGGGGTGCGCCGAGGATCAGTCGAAACCAAGGAAAGTGCCCGACGAGCCGCACAATGGGTGGTGCGGAGCGGCCCGCCGGGCGAGGGGATAATGACGTATCGCTCCGATAGATGCCGTGTCCCTCGCGTCGGTTCACGATCGTTTCGGAGGGGCGCGTGTACCACCACGACGGGCAGCGCGGCCTGTCAGGTCGACGCGGTTTGGCCGGGGCTCAGGCCACGCCGTCGCGGCGTGCGTCGTGGTGCTGGTCGAGCACCACGTCGATCGCTTCGCGAAGGTCGACCGGCGCGAACGGCTTGGTGAGCACGATGTTGTCGACCGTACGAATGAATCGCTGGGCGCTGGGGGTGAACGCTCCGCCGGTCATGAAGATCACGCGCGCGGCAAGCTCGGGCGCGTGCTCCTGCAAGTGCTCGTAGACGTCTTGGCCGCCGATGACCGGCATCATCAGATCGCAGATGATCACGTCGAAGTCAGTCGTGCCGCACAGCTCGAGCCCATGCGCGGGGTCTTCGGTCACCACGACGTCGTGGTCGGGCAACGCTCGGCGCAAGCTCTTGCCCAGCAGTGGCTCGTCGTCGATCACCAGCACGCGCAGGGGCCCTGGTGCGACGGTCTGCGGCCGTCGCGGGCTGGCGATGCGCGCCGGTTCGTTGTTGCTCGTGGCAGCCCAGTCGCTGCCTCGCTCGGCGATCGGCAGCCTCACCGTGAACGTGGCGCCGTCGCCCTCGCGGCTGTGCACGTCGATCGATCCGCCGAGGCCGTCGACGATGCTCCGTGTGATCGACAGGCCCAAGCCCGTGCCGTCGTCGTCGCCTCGCGTCGTGTAGAACGGATCGAAGATGTGAGGGAGTACCGAGCGAGGGATCCCACGACCATCGTCGCGGACCATCACCTCCACCTGATCGTCGCGGACACGGGTCCGCAAGGTGATCCGGTGATGGGTGGGATCGTCTTCGGGAATGGCTCGTGCCGCGTTGACCAGCAGGTTCAAGAACACCTGCCCCAACCGCCCGGCCGGAGCCTGAACCGAGGGCACATGGCCGTAGTCGCGGACGAGCCGCGCGCGCACCTCGATCTGTCGACTCGCGACCCGACACGCCAAGTCGAGCGCCGCATGGACGTCGGCGTGCCCCACTCGCTCGGAGTCTCGTGACAGCGTCTTGAGGTCGCGGACGATCGACATGACCCGGCGGCCGCCCTGCAGCGCATCTTCGACCGTCTGCCGCAGGCCATCCCGCTCGCGGCTGCGCAGCCCCGCCGCGCCCAGCTCGTCGTGCGCCATCTGGAGGTTGGTCATCATCCA